>QHXD01000257.1 GCA_003223895.1 Acidobacteriota bacterium | reverse complement strand
CACGGGCGCCAGCCCGTGGAGAGAATAACGATGAAATCCCAGCCCCGGAAGGGGCGCAAGATTCATCGAGTCCATTCAAATCTTTCGCCCTTCCAGGGCTGGGATCCCGAGCAACTATTACCCGGGCTTGCGCCCGGGGCTACACTCTGACGCCGCTCCGCGGCTAGGACCAAAAAACCCGGGAGGAATCTCAGGCCATGCGAAAACAAACATATTTGCCGGCGATCCTGTTTTTGCTTGTCGCGCTAGCGCATGCTCGACAGACATTGACGCCTCTGAAAGTGGAACTGGTCACCAGGGCTGTCAGCAAGACCCCTGTGCTGATTGCCTATGACAAGGGGTTCTACAAGAAATACGGCCTGGACGTGAAGCTTTGGCTGCCGCCCGGCGAATTTCCTGGTGCCATCGAGATGGGTGGACAGAAGATGGACAACCCTGACATCAGCGTGGACGGCGGCGTGCCGATGGTCACCGCCATCCTTGCCAACCGCGGGCCCCGGCGGCTGCAGATTGCAACCACGGACTGTACGATTCGCTTCAGTATCGTCGGCCAGAAGGGCATGAAGAACCTGGAAGAGATCAAAGGCAAGCGGCTGGGGATCTCCAACGACGGAGCGATGACAGGTTTCATTTATCGCGCGCTCGGCAAGCGGATGGGCTGGGTGCCGCGAAAAGACTTCACCATCGTCGAGCGCGCGCAGCGGTTCGACGACCTGAAGGCCGGCAAGGCCGACGCTTTTATCGCAGACGACCGTTACATGGCGCAGGCCAAAGCGGAAGGCTACCCCGTTCTGGCCGACACCTCGACCTGGAAGCAGCCCATCGCCGGCAACGGTGTAAGGGTGGAATGGAACTGGATCAAGGATCCCAAAAACCGGGATCTCGCGATGCGCTTCCTCAAGGCGACCTTTGAGGGTATGGCAGTCTATTACAACAATAGAGAAGACACCCTGCGGGTGATGGCGAAATATCACGGCATGACAGACCGCAAGTTGGCGAACTCCGTCTACGAAGAAGGGCTAAAGATGTCCCGCGACATGTTTCCCTGCGTACAGGGCTTCAAGGACATGTTCACCATCGGTTACCCGCCGGAGATCCAAAAGTACAAGCCGTCGGATTTCTACGAGGAGAGCTTCGTCACAGAGCTGAAAAAGAGCGGCTTCATCGATAACGTGTACAAGACGGTGAAGTGACTGTAGCGGCGGTCTATGACCGCCGGTATTTCTGTGAATGAATTCGCCGAGTGTATTCCCCTCCTCAAAGAGGAGGGGTGGCTGCGCCATCAAGAAAATGCCGCGAAGCCACCTTAGAAGGCGCAGACGGGGTGGTCGCTCACACACCATCTTTCAAAACGCATTCCGCAACGTGACTTGTGAGCGACCACCCCGGCCGTGCCTTTCGGAACGGGTCCTTTTTCTTGACGGCACGGCCACCCCTCCTTCATAAGGAGGGGAATGCGGCCTGACCTGCAATTCATTCACACCTTCATAGACCGCCGCTACAGCTCAAGGAACCGGCTTAAATACTTCGGGCACGAAGAACGTCATGACGCCGTTCAGGCGCATGTCCGTAACATAGATTTCCTTGTGCTCGGGGTTCAGCGCAACGGCAAATGGTTTCTTTAGCCCCGTCTGCTTCCCGGTGATCGTCCATTTCGGCGTGACGTCTCCGTCATCGTCGAGACTCCACATGCCGACGAACACTCGCGGTGGCTCCATCGAACCCTGAACGCCCGGCATCGCGACGACCAGCAGCTTGCCCTCGGGATAAATCGCCATCTGATTGATCCGATCGATCTGCGTGTTCGGTCCACGGATCACGTGCAGCGGCTTGACGTTTCCGTTCGCCATGCGATCGAAGACCAGGATGGCACGGTCGCGGCCGGTCGTGGCAAACAGATTATGCAGCGGATCCACGGCGATCGACGTGCCATCCACTTGCGTGTCCGGACCGCGAATGACACGCTTCGGCCGCACATCACCATCGCCATCGAGTGGGAAGACCAGGACATTTCCTCTGCCGGGCACGAAGATCTCCCGGTGCACGACATCGATGTCGAGCCGGTCCGGACTGTTTAACTCGGTATTTGGTCCTTGAATGATGCGAATTGGCGCTTCCTGACCGCTCGCGCCGCCTCGGAAAATGAGGATTGCATTCGAGAATGGATTCGGCACCAGGACCTCGTCGTCGACGGGGTTGTACCGGATGTCGTGCATGGTCCGGCTAAGCATCGAGGTCTGCCCGTAGATTCTTCTCGCCGGTGTTTGTGCTCCATTTGCCAACCTGGCAAATGCCGCAATCTGCGGATGGGCCACTCAGTTCGGGACCAGAATCTGCTGGCGCTTGCTGTCGTATCCGACCGCACCGGGGTTGCCGATCATCAACCCGACCTGATCGGCCGGTCCTCCGCGGATCATGCGTAAGGGCGCGACGTCCCCATTTGCGGTAATCGGATACACGGTAGCGGCGAAATTGCCCATGTTCGCCACCCACAATTCCCCGTTCTTGACGTCGAGGCTGAGACCCGTTGGGTTCTTCACGCGCGTCTTTGCCCCCTTGATGACTCGCGTGGGAGCGACGTCGCCGCTATCCGACGTCCGAAAGACCAGGATCGAATCCTCCGCATCGTTCGCGACAAATATCTCGCCGCGTTCTTCGTGGACGGCAACGTGACTCGGCCAGTTGAGCTGCGTTTTGGGTCCCTTGATGACCCGCAGCGGCGGCGTGTTCCCACTGGCGTTTCGCGCATAAATGTTGATCGACGGCATCTCGAATTTGCCGAGCCCCGGGAGGTATCTTCTTGGCAAACTGTTCAAGTCCGCGGTCGACTTGCCGATCCACTCTTCCCAGGTCTCCGTTATTGTCGAGACTGCCGCACCGCCATAGAACCGGCGATGACCGTGATTCGTCGTAATCAACAAGTCGTTCTTCACATCGAGGGCGATGCCGTGCGGGTCGGCCAGCTCGGTCGCATCGCCTTCGAGCGTTCGGAGCGGCGCTTCATTGTTGGCCGCTGTTTTTCGATAGACGATTACAGCCGAAGGAAACTGAACCGTCACGTAGAGTTCCTGGCGGGTCTCGTCGGCCGTGATGCCCCACGTGCGATGCGGCGTGGCCAGAAGCCGGTCGGGAGCTACGTTCCCTTTCGCATTCCGTGAGAAAACCGGCATCCAATCCTGCGTGTCATTATTCGTGACATAGACGTCGAGGGTCCTCGGATCGATATACGCCCCACAGAGCATCTCGGTGCGCGTCTGGTCTCCGCCAATGATTCGTTTCGGCTCGGTGAGGCGCGCTGCAGGAGGAGTGTTGTCCAACCGCGAGTACTCGACGATGCGAAAGAGGTTCTCATCCGTCATCACCACCATGTTGTTCTCGGCGTTCACGGCGATGGAACTCCAGGCAGGGTTCGGATCTTTGATGTAGCGCGACGGCTTTTTATCGAGGTTGCCCGCCCGGGTGCGGACCTGAAACGCTTCCGCTATGGCGGAACGCGCCTTTTGTGCCAGAGCAGCCGCCTGATTGCCGCTGAGCCAGATCAGTGCGGTCGCTGCAAGCAGAGCAGAAGCGACGATCAGGCTGCTTCCCTTCCCTTTGAGAGTCAATGCCCCCTCCTTTTCGTTATTGTCCCGCGGATCTGCATATACTACATCGACGACTGGAATTGGCCCTACGGCGATGTCGCCCAAATAAATTTGACGAGCCGGCTTTTCAAGCCGACAATTAATCACAATCCACGGTCTTTTTTCGCACCATGAGGGAGAAACAGTATGCGTTTGATGCCGCTGATTTCCACAGTCCTGATGTTTTCTATTTCGGGCCCGTTGTTCGCCCAGGAATGGGTTGAATTTGCCAATCGCGACGACCGTTTTACATGCCTCTTTCCGAGTCAACCGAAAGTAACGGAGACGACGTACCGGTCGGAATACGGAGCCGATCTGCCGGCACACGTCTATAGCGTCACGCAAGGCGAAAGCCGCTACTCCGTGACGGTGGTCGACTACAATCAGGCCCGACGAATACTTACGGAGAAATCCAAGTCTTGCCCTCCCGGCGATGTCGTGTGCAGGGGAGTCGCGAGTGGTAGCGGGGAGGGGTGGTGGGAGGTTGATGTGAGAGCCGCCCTTGTCTATGCATCGTGGCAGTTCATGCAACGGGCCGCGAAGGTGACGCAATACCAGTGGAATTTCCTCGAACTCGTCGAAGGACATCAGTTGCTGCTCAACAATGCCGACAAATCCCGCAGCTACGTAGGGATCTACATGCACGAAAATAAGCTCTATATTGTCGAGGGGACTGTACCGGCGGGTTACCCGGAGCCGGCCTGGTTTCAGCAATCGCTGGGATTCCTCGACGAGAGGGGAATCGGGCTTCGCTACCAGGAGATTTATGTCAACGGATTCCCGGCACCGCCCCGCGTTAAGCGGGACCTTCAACCAGGTAATCGGATTGACGCGCCTGATGCAACTGTAGGCGGGCCGCCGCGGTGATTGTGAAATCTTCTTAAATCCATTATGAAGAGGGTGAACATGCTGTTCAAATTGGGTTTCGGTTTTGCGGTGTTATGTGCGCTGGCGTTCGCTCTTCCGGCATCGGCGCATCATTCTCCCAGCAATTACAGCGACACGTATACGACCATCGAGGGCGTGGTCAAGGAAGTGCATCTGGTTGTCCCGCATTCCTGGGTCTACCTGGAAGTGAAGGACGCGAAAGGTGAGCCGCAAATATGGATCATGGAAGCGATCGGCCGGCCTACACTCCAAAGAATAGGAGTGACGATTGATTATATGAAGGTCGGCGACCCGGTCAAAGCGCGATGCTTTCCGCTCAGGGACGGTTCCCACGGATGCCGTCTGGGATTTATCAAGGCCAAGGATGGAAGCGTCAAAAATTGGAACGGCGACGACACGCCCGTCCCGAGCGATTTCTAACCTGACCTTCGCTCCATCGCGGAATAGGCGTCCGCAATCTCGCTGCCGGTTGCGAACCATACCCGTTCGTGCTGCTGAAAATGTGCAATTGCTTTTTTCAGGTACGGAGTGCGCCACGGCTGTCCCATCAGGAACGGATGTAGCGGAATCCCCATGACCCGCGCGGTTTTCTGACTGTCGGCATAGAGAGTGTCGAACTGGTCCGTCAGCGCCCGCAGGTATTGGTCGCCGGTATAACCCAGCCTGTTGATGAGTGACATGTCGTTGATGTCCATGCCGTAGGGAACGGCAAACAGCTTTCCCATCTTCACCTTCATTGCGAATGGCTGATCGTCGCTGTTCCAATCGCCGACGTACACCACCTCTTCTTCAGCGAGCAGGTCGAGCGTATTGAAAGTCTCCGTGAGCCCGGGCCCGAGCCAGCCACGCGGCCGCTTTCCGGCCGCCCGCTGGATTGTTCGCAACGTGGTCTGGATCACCTCGCGCTCTTCGTTCAGGGGAAGGTT
>QHXD01000299.1 GCA_003223895.1 Acidobacteriota bacterium | reverse complement strand
CAATTTCCGGACTACTACATGGCGATGGCCGAAATAAAGCTGCCCGTGTATTTCTGGCGCAAGCAGCGGTTCGGTGTTGAGGAAGCTGAAGCCCGGCTTCAAGAGGCCCGGCAAAACTATCAGGCAACACGCCAGGATCTCGTCTTTGCAGCCAAAGACAAGTATTTCACCGCGATGACGAGCGAAAAGCTGTTGGCCTTGTTCCAGTCCGGGATCATTCCGCAGTCCTCGACGGCGTTGGAATCGGCCCTCTCGGGCTACGAAGTCGGAAACGTAGACTTCCTCACGCTTCTAAACAACGCCGTGACGCTCTTGAATTTCGAGATGCAGTACTACCAGGAAGTGACAAAGCACGAGCAGGCACTTGCTGAGCTGGAACCATTGGTCGGAGTCGAACTGACTTCCACTCGACAGTAGCCGATCGGAGGGGAATAAATCATGGCAGAAGAAATGAATCCATCGCGCGAAGAGATTCCCGAAATGGCGCCTCCGCCGCGCAAACGGAGAAGGACTTGGTTGGTCCTGCTGCTTTTGATCGTGGCTGGCGCAGGCTCAGGTCTCTATCTGTACAACAGAAGAGGGGCATCAGGGACGGCTGCCGCCGCGGATACCGCCAGTCCGGTGAAGCCAGACAAGACCATGCCGGGCATGGCAATGCCGGATCAGAATTCAAAACCCACCGCAACCAGCGCTTCTGATATTGGCCAAATTCACATTGCACCGGAACGACAACAATTGATCGGTGTGAAATCCGCGTCGGCCGAAATGAAATCGCTCGTGAAAGAGATCCGAACCGTCGGCAGAGTCGCATACGACGAAACGAAGATCACGCACATCCACACCAAAGTATCCGGCTTCGTCGAAGAAGTTTTCGCCGATTACGTTGGCAAGCCAGTCAAGGCGGGTGAACCACTCTTCACGATCTACAGCCCGGACCTGGTCGCAACACAGCAAGAGTATCTGCTCGCTCTGAAATCCAATGCGGTGCTGAAGGATAGCGCGTTTCCGTGGGTCTCCGGCGGATCCAACAATCTGCTTGAGGCGGCGCGGCAACGGCTGATGCTCTGGGATGTCAGCCCTGCTGAGATCGAAGCGCTCGAAAAAGGTGGTCAGGTCAAACGCGCTCTCGCGATTTATTCTCCAGTCAGTGGCGTCGTCATGGACCGGCAGGCCTACCATCACGGGCGGTATGTCACTCCTGAAATGGATCTTTACACGATCGTGGATCTTTCGAGCATCTGGGTGCTCGGACAAGTGTACGAAGCAGACCTCCCTTTGTTGAAGCTTGGCCAAATGGTGCAGATCGAGTTGCCCTACAGCTCCGATGTGAACCGGCGGCAAGGCCGTATTGTTTTCATCTCGCCAACACTCGATCCCAAAACGCGAGCTTTGGAAGTGCGTGTGGAATTTCCAAATCCGGATCTCGCCCTCAAGCCGGATATGTTCGTGAATTTCAAGTTAAGTGTTCCGCTGGGACGGCAACTCACTATTCCGGCAGACGCGGTCCTCGATACGGGAACGATGCAATATGTCTTCGTCGATAAGGGACAGGGATATTTCGAGCCTCGCATCGTGAAGGCTGGGGCAAGAACCGTGGAAATGGTCGCGATTGAAAGCGGGTTGAAGGCAGGTGAGCGGGTCGTCACGTCTGCGAATTTCATCCTGGATTCGGAAAGCCGTTTGAAGGGCGCGTTCGCCAGCATGGGCCAGCCGTCGCGTGTGGCCGTCGGCACACCGCCCGCCGGTGCGCAAAATCTCCAGGTCGAAGTTCTGGAGCCCAAAACGGCCAAGCCCGGGAGCAACACGATTCGGATCCTGGTCAAGGATTCTTCTGGAAAGCCCATTGAGGATGCGGATGTCCAGGTCGGTTTATCCATGCCTCAGATGGGCAACATGCCCCCAATGAATTCAGACGCCACGCTCAAACACGAAGGCGGTGGAGTCTACTCCGGGACAATCCAATTCCTGATGGCATGGACATGGGAGACAACCGTCACGGTCAAGAAGAACGGCCAGATCATCGGGTCCGCGAAAACAACGATAACGGCGAGGTAAAAAGGCCAGATCGATGATCAATCAAATCATTGAATATTCCGGCCGCAACCGGGCAGTCATCATCGTGCTCGTCGCGATGTTGGTTTTTGCCGGCTTGTGGTCCATGCGTCAGATCCCGCTGGACGCCATTCCGGATCTGTCGGACCCACAGGTGATCATCTATACCGAGTGGCCGGGCCGAAGCCCAAATCTCGTTGAAGACCAAATTACATATCCCGTGGTTTCGGCGATGCTCGCGGCGCCAAGAGTCAGCGCCGTGCGCGGAATCTCCGACTACGGCTTTTCGTATGTGTACGTCATCTTCGAAGAAGGCACCGATATCTACTGGGGCCGCAGCCGCGTGCTGGAGTACATGAGCAAAATCGGCGGCAAGCTTCCCGAAGGTGTGTCGCCTCGACTCGGGCCGGATGCAACCGGTGTCGGTTGGGCTTTTCAGTACGCACTCGTCGATAAGACCGGAACCAACAATCTGGCTCAACTGCGTTCGTTCAATGACTGGTATATGCGCTACTGGCTGGAGAGTGTGCCTGGCGTGGCTGAGGTCGCTACGGTCGGCGGCTTCGTGAAGCAATACCAGGTCAACGTCGATCCAAACAAGCTCCGCGCCTACGGAATTCCGATCAACAAGTTGATGCAGGTCATTCACGACAGCAATAGCGAAGTTGGTGGGCGAGTTGTGGAGTTGACAGGCAAAGAATATCTGGTTCGAGGCCGCGGTTACATTCAGACCGTTCAGGATATTGAAAAATTGCCGCTGGGATCCAATGGAAAGGGTACCCCGATTTTGATTAGCGATGTGGCGCGCGTAGAGCTGGGCCCGGACATGCGGCGCGGAGTCGCGGAATTCAACGGAGAAGGCGAAGTCACGGGCGGAATTGTGGTCGTCCGCTATGGCCAGAATGTGATGAACGTCATCCAGGCCGTGAAGCAAAAGATCGAGGAGGTACGAACGGGTCTGCCTAAGGGTGTGGACGTCGTGGTCACTTATGACCGGTCGGATCTGATCGAGCGATCGATCGAGACGCTCAAGCACACGCTTATCGAAGAATTGATCATCGTCAGCGTCGTCATCCTTATCTTTTTGTGGCATGTTCCAAGCGCCGTCATTCCGATTGTCACAATCCCGATCGCAGTAATCCTTTCCTTCATTCCGATGTATGGGACCGGCATCACTTCCAACATCATGTCGCTCGGGGGCATCGCCATCGCCATTGGCGCAATGGTGGACGCCGCCATCGTCGTTGTCGAGCAAACGCACAAAAAGCTGGAGCACTGGGAGGCGGAGGGGCGGCACGGCAGTCCACAGCGCGTGATCATCGATGCTGTGAAGGAAGTCGGCGGCCCGAGTTTCTTTTCGCTGCTTGTGATCGCCGTCTCCTTCATGCCGATCTTCGCCCTTCAGTACCAGGAGGGACGGCTGTTCAAGCCGCTGGCATTCACGAAGAATTTTTCGATGGCAATCGCAGCGGTCCTCGCCATCACGCTGGACCCCGCCATGCGGCTCTTGTTCATGCGAACTCAACCCTTCCAGTTTCGACCGCGATGGCTGGCAAGAGTAACAAATGCAGTCCTGGTCGGAAGAATCCACAGCGAAGAGAACCATCCGATCAGCCGTCCCCTCATGCGCGTGTACCACCCCGTTGTACGCTTCGTCCTGAATCACAAGTGGCTGGTGATCACCGCCGCACTCCTGCTCGTCGCTTTGACCGTACCTGTCTATCTGCAGCTCGGATCGGAGTTCATGCCACCATTAAATGAAGGCACGATCCTGTATATGCCGATTACTTTGCCGGGGATTTCTGTAACCGAAGCCACAAAATACCTTCAGCTCCAGGACAAGCTGCTGATGCAATTTCCCGAGGTCCAGACTGTTTTCGGAAAGATTGGCAAATCGGAGACGGCTACCGATCCTGCACCCATGAGTATGGTAGAGACGACCGTAGTGCTGAAGCCGGAGAAGGACTGGAGGCAGGTACACAAAGACCGTTGGTATTCCAATCGCAGCCCGGAAGTTTTGAAGCCCACACTTCGACGCTTTTGGCCTGAAGATGTTCCCATCACTTGGGAGCAACTCACGGAAGAAATGGACCACACGATTCAGATTCCATCTTTCGCAAATGCCTGGCTCTTCCCAATACGGACACGTATCGACATGATCACGACGGGAATTCGAACACCGGTAGGCATCAAGGTTCTTGGTCCGGATCTCGACACGATCGAGAAGGTCGGATTGCAGCTTGAGAAAGTATTGCAACCGATTCAGGGGACGCGCAGTGCGTTCTTCGAACGTGTCACAGGTGGTTACTATCTCGACTTTCAGGTCCGGCGTGAGGAGGCCGCGCGGTACGGCCTCTCGGTTGGGGAAGTTCAGGGTGTCATCGAGTCCGCCATCGGTGGGACCACCGTCACGACGACGGTCGAAGGCCGCGAACGATATCCGGTCAACGTTCGCTATGCTCGAGACTTTCGGGCAGACATTCCGAACCTGAATCGCGTCCTCGTATCTACGCCTGATGGCGCTCAAGTACCCATCACGCAACTCGCCGATATCACGCTAACGACGGGACCATCAATGATCAAGAACGAAGAAGGTTTCCCGGCCGGCTTCGTGTACGTCGATGTGACCGGCCGCGATATGGGGCGGTACGTTGAAGAAGCGAAGAGAGTTGTCGCGCAGAATATCCAGTTGCCGGCCGGCTATCATCTCGTCTGGAGCGGGCAATACGAATACCTGCAGCGCGTGGTCGAACGGCTGTGGCTTGTCCTACCGATTACATTGTTTATTGTTTTTCTGCTGCTGTTCTTCAATACCGGCTCCTTTGGAAAGACCGTGATCATTCTTCTGGCCGTGCCTTTCTCCGCTATAGGCGCGATCTGGCTGCTCTATTTGCTGAACTACAACATGAGCATCGCGGTGTGGGTGGGCTTGATCGCACTGCTCGGCGTCGATGCGGAAACCGCGGTGTTCATGCTGCTTTATCTGGACCTCGCCTATAACGACAGAAAGTCGAAAGGTCAAATGCGAAACATCGCCGATCTCAAGGCAGCCATCGAGGACGGCGCCGTCAAACGGCTTCGGCCAAAGGTCATGACGGTCGCCGTCATGTTCATGGGTTTGGTTCCGATTATGTGGTCTACGGGCGCAGGCTCCGATGTCATGCGCAGAATTGCCGCACCGATGATTGGCGGAATCTTCACCTCCTTCATTCTGGAGTTGGTGGTCTATCCCGCAATTTACGAGATCTGGAAGGGACGGGAATTGCGCAGGCTTGCCGCGACCGAGCCTTCAGTTCCGTAGGAGATTTATATGTATGCGTTGTTGCTAATTCTCAGCCTGGCTAGTGGGGTTTTGCCCAGAAACTCCCCTCCTGAGTTAGGAGGGGTGCCGTTCGCGCGTTTTTCAGCGAACGGCGGGGTGGTTCCTCAGGAAACCACCCCGTCTGCGCCAGCTTCGGTGGCTTCGCGACATTT
>QHXD01000298.1 GCA_003223895.1 Acidobacteriota bacterium | reverse complement strand
GTGCACTCACGCTCGGTGCTTCAGGTTTCTGCCCGAACATTCGTGGCAACCTGGGGCGCAATTCGATTATCGGGCCCGGGTTGTTTAACGCTGATTTCTCCGTGGTGAAGAACAACTACATCCCAAGGATCTCGGAGACCTTCAACGTGCAGTTCCGTGCGGAGATGTTCAATGTCTTGAATCGAGCCAACTTTGCCCCGCCTGCACTAAACCCAAACACAGGTGGCGGCGCAATGCAGGCGATCTTCACGAACGGACAGCCGAATCCTCAGTTCGGCCAGATTGTCGCGACGCAAACTCCGGCGCGGCAGATTCAGCTCGCCTTGAAGGTTATCTGGTAGTCAACGCGGGCTGAAGCCCGCGACTACATTGGGAACAAACATGGGTTCCGAAAATGTAGTCGTGGGCCTCAGCCCGCGTTAATTTTCCCCCCAAACCAAGCTAACCTTTGACTTCGGTCGACCAGCGACCTAACATACCGCTACACATTGCGACACAGAGTTCCTCATGATTGGCCAAACCATCTCTCATTACCGGATTCTGGAGAAACTCGGAGGCGGGGGTATGGGTGTGGTCTACAAGGCGCAGGACACGCGCCTGGACCGTGCTGTTGCCCTGAAATTTCTTCCAAGAGATCTGGCCGATGATCCGCAGTTGCTGGAACGTTTCAAGGGCGAGGCTAAAGCCGCTTCGGCACTCAACCACCCAAACATTTATACGGTTTACGACATCGGTGAACAAGACGGTCAGCACTTCATTGCGATGGAGTTCCTGAATGGAAAGACCTTGAAAAGTCGCATTCAGGGCAAGGCGCTACCGCTCGAAGAAGTTCTGGACCTCGGCATTCAAATCGCAGATGCGCTCGACGCAGCCCACGTCCAGGGAATCGTGCACCGCGACATCAAGCCGGCAAACATCTTCGTTACTGAGCGTAACCAGATAAAGATCATGGATTTTGGGCTGGCAAAAACTGCGCGGAGCAGGGCGGCCGGTGCCGATTTACCTGACGTCACCGCCGCCGCTGACACTCAAACCAGTCCCGGCACGGTCCTGGGTACGATTCCGTATATGTCCCCCGAGCAGGCCCGTGGAAGGGAGCTGGATGCGCGCAGCGATCTCTTCAGCTTCGGAGTCGTGCTCTACGAAATGGCTACCGGCGCTCAGCCATTTCGAGGACAGACTTCGGCGGAGATTTTCGAGGCTATTCTCACTCGCACACCCACTCCTCCGGTTCGTCTGAATCCGGAAATTCCTTCTGAACTCGAACACGCCATCAGCAAGACGCTCCAGAAGGATCGCGATGTTCGTTACCAGCATGCTTCGGATCTGCGCGCCGACTTGCTTCGCCTGCAACGCGAGATGAGTTCCTCATCAAGCGTCGCTGGTCTACCCGTTTCCGAAATAACAAAGCGGCAAGAAATGTCTCTTGCAGTGCTTTATCTGGAAAACCTGAGCGGGGCTAAAGAAGAGGAGTACTTCCGTGACGGTATCACAGAAGATGTCATCACGGAGTTGACCAAGATAGGCGGATTGCGCACGTTTCCGCGTTCCGCCGTGCTGGCTTACCGCGACAAGCCGATAACTGCTCCGGAAATCGGCCAGCAGTTGAACACGGCGTACCTGCTCGACGGCAGCCTGCGCCGGGCGGGCAATCGCGTGCGCGTTAACGTACAACTGGTGGAGACGCGCACCGGCCATTCCATTTGGGCCGAACGATATGACCGGGAGTTGAAGGATATCTTCGATGTCCAGGACGACATCGGCCGCAGCATCGCCCAGGCGCTGCGCATCACTCTGTCACCGCAGGAAGAACGGGAGATTGCGCGCAAACCCACCAAGAATCCCCAGGCCTATGACTACTATCTGCGCGGGCGCAGCTACGCCCGCCGGTGCACGCGGCAGGATCTGGAGTTTGCGATGCAAATGTATGAGCATGCGATCGCTCTGGATCCGAATTTTGCTCCAGCTCATGCCGGACTCGCCTATGTGTATGGGCTCTTCTATTCCTGGCACGACCATGAGCAGAGCTGGCTCGAAAAAGGACGTGCGGCGTGTGAACGCGCCCTGGCGCTCGAACCCGGACTGGCCGAGGCCCTTGCGGCTGCGGCGCGCACCTCCTGGGCTCAACATAAATACGATGACGCGATCCGCGACGCCCGCGCAGCCATCCGGCGAAAGCCGGATTGCGAAAGCGCCTATTGGACTTTGGGACAGGCGTTGTTTGCCACGGATCGCGCCGAACAGGTAGTGGCATTGACTTCCCGCGCGTTGGAAGTGAGCGGTGATGACTACAACATTTACATCCCGTTCTTTGCGGCGGCCGAACACCTCGGCCAGACGGAATTAGCTCATCGGCTCCGCCATCAACAGAATCACGCCATCGAGCGGCATCTCGAGTGGGTTCCGGAAGATGTTCGCGCGCGCATCCTGCTGGCCGCCAATCACGCATTCTTTCAAAACGAAACCGACGCGATGCGCGAGTTGCAGAAAGCTGTCGCGCTGCGCCCGAACGACGCGAACATCCTCTATAACGCGGCTTGCGTGTATGGAATCCTCCGGAAAAAGGCGGAGGCCATGACGCTACTGAAGAGAGCAAGCGCGGCGGGCTTGTCGAAGTGGGACTGGGTCGCGCGGGATCCCGATCTCGCCTGCCTCCAGGATGACCCGGAATTCCACCAACTCATCGACGAAGGCAAGCGACGCGGTTAGCAGTCTGCACTGTAGCGGCGGTCTGTGACCGCCGGTATTTCAGTGTATGTGTTTCGGCGGAATGCCCTCGATGAACGTCGTGGCCGAATCCGGTGAGCTTTGAGCAGAAACGTTGCCCGCAGCGTCATATGCCGCGACCCTGTAGGAGTACGTGGTGCCGGGAGCAAGACCCTTATCGGAATAGGACGTGCCTTTGACGTCGGCGATCCGGATTCCATTCCGGAAAACTAGATAGCCGGCGGCGTCCTTCCCCTTGTCATCGTCATCGTCCTTGTCGTTGTTCTTGTCGTCCTTGTCGTTTTTGTTTTTGTCGTCCCTGTCGCCCTTCTTGTCGTCCTTGTTGTTCTTGTTTTTGTCGTTGTCCTTATCTTTGTCCTTGTCTTTACCTTTGTCCTTCTCCTCTTTGTCCTTCGATTTGTGCCACGAGAGATCGATCTGATTAGGCGAAACGGGCTTTGCCTTGAGGTCTGTCGGAACTGAAGGAGGAGTCGTATCCCCGGAAGGCGCCGCCTGGACCTGGCTCCATTCCAGGGCTGTCGTGCCATCCCAGGATGGATTGTGTGGCGTGCCGATGACTTTTTTGTCGGTCACATCTGTGGGACGAGGATCGAGATTCAGGTACCAAATGAAGGACGTGCCGGCCGCGCTGGACTTCGGAGCGGTGATCTCCGATTGGATGTCGGTCAACGAGAGCAATCCGGAGTAAATCTGGATGCCTCGGATGATCCCGTCGAATTCTTCCCAGCCGGCGTATCCTCCCCACGATGCCCCGTTCACGTTTGGCGCTTGCCCCATCACAATCGCCGGCGTGGGAGGGTTCTTCGAAGCCCAATTCGGATCGTTGACCGGCACTCGAATAACCTTGGTTTGATCCGGCCAGTCCCAGTAGAACTCGTGCCACGTGGTTGTTGGCGACTCGCGCCACGCGCGGAAGACCTGTGTATACCAGCGATCCCATTGGACCTCGGTACCGGTGACCCAATCGTTACTACCGACCGAAATCTCCCACTGACCGGGCCCCATCGGCGCAGGAACCGGATACGGATGCGCACCATAGTAACTGTTGGCGGTGTTTCCCGTATCCCAGGTGAATGAACCATCATTGCCCCAGAAAAATGTCGTGTAGTAGCGAGGATTGGTTCCCGTGGTTTTCTTGCGCGGATAAACTTTGAAAATATAAGTTGCGTCGTAGATTGGGAACGGGTTGTGCCAATAGAGCATGCGGCGTACGGCACCGTCACCAGGCCACTCGAGGCCATATGACGTTGTGGAAGTCGCCGGCCTCGCCGCGGCGGAGACATCCGCAAAATGAGACCCGCTCAAAATCAGAGCAGCGAAGAGACAAATTAAGGAACGAACCTGAAGGGGGAAACTAAAAGAACGTGACTTCGTTTTCTCAAGTCCTAGAGACATTCGGCCTCCCTGGCTATGAACACAATTGCAAACAGCCATTGTTGTTGCACATGGTCATTTGTCAATAGGATCCTGCCGGGACGCGCGAAGCAGGGTCAAAGCCTTAGGACGCGAACTGGTCGTCGTCGAGATGCTCCAGGTCTTCTGCCTCCAGGAAATCCTGGGTGAAGAAATCGGCGATGAGGTACGTTTCACCGTCTTTCAATTCACGTGCCACTTCCTGGTCTAACAGGTGGAACTGGCGATTGTAAGCGTCATACTGAGCTCGAACTGATCGCATGCTGCCTCCTTGCAAAGCTTATCGGCAGGCAGCCGCTCGAAGTTTATAGATTGTCGCAAAGTCTCTGATGGGAATGTACTTACGACACCCGCTTGTTTCGTGCCAGAGCTATCGGAAATCGCAGACGCAGGATTCTTTCCCGCCTGCGCTCCTCTTCGAGGTCTCGCGTTCTTGCCTGAAGCAGGTCATTCAGCGAAATCATGCCGAGCAAATCGCGCGGCTTCTCCCGATCGACGACCGGCATGCGGGTCAGACCTGTCTCCGCCATCCGGTAGACCACGACCCTTAACGGCTCGTCGGGAAACGCGGTCACCGGTTTCTGTTTGATCACGTCGGCAAGAGTGCGGGTGCTGCCTTCGAGTGCGTGGATATCCTTCCGCGTCACCACTCCTGTGAGTTTACCTTCACCATCGACAACCGGATAAAGCCGCTGAAAGCCGGAATGGCTGGACTGAACCAGCCGCACCAGAGCATCGAGCGAAGCCTGCTGCGGCAGCGCGATGACATTTGTTCGCATCACTTCCCGAACGAAAAGGATCTCGAGCGGATCGATCGCGTATTCCCGGCTGAGATGGAAACCGCGGCGGCTTATCTTCTCCGTCAGAATGGATCGTTTCATCGTCAGAACCGTAAATGCGTAGGCCGTGATCACCGCAATGAAAAGGGGCAGGAACGCATTGAAATCGTAAGTCAGCTCGAGAGCGAAGACCACACCGGTGAAGGGGCATCGCATGGTTCCGCCGAGTATCGCCCCCATGCTGATCAACGGCCAGAAGCCGACGCCTTCGCTGGGAAAGACCATCGATGAGTGTTATCACTATCGGCGCCCGTTAGGATTAGCGGTCACTTCGTGCAGGGCGCAGTTCTCTATTGTATCGGAATACGATGCTTTTGCGACCGGCCAAATGCAAGGGTAACGAGGGCACCGATGAATGGGAAAAGAGCCAGGCTAAGTAGCGCCCCTGTAAAGCCTTCCGTCCGCTTCAGCACGAGGCCTACCAAATATGGACCGAGAAATCCGCCAAGATTCCCTACCGAATTGATCAGCGCGATGCCGGCGGCTGCAGCAGTGCCGCTCAGAAATTCGGACGACATCGCCCAGAACGGACCGAGCGTTCCCCAGATTCCCATCGCTGCCAGAGCCAGCGCGGCAAGTTCTGCTGCCGGAGATTTCAACAACGCCGCGGCGATCAATCCAATAGCCCCGGCGCACGCCGAGATCGCCACGTGCCATCGCCGATCGCCGGTGCGGTCCGAACTTCTTCCGATGAGGACCATGGCGATCGAGCAAGCCACATACGGCACTGCGCTGAGAAATCCCACCAGCAGATCGTCGAGTCCCGAAAACGATCGAATGATCTGAGGAAGCCAGAAGCCCACACCATAGAAACTCATGATGACCGCAAAGTAAATCAGGCTCAGTGTCCATACCTGGCTGCTGCCGATCGCATCCCGCAGCGTGTTAGGGCCGTATCGACGGACCTGCTGGCGCTCTTGCTGAAGTGTGGATAGGATCCAGGCCTTCTCTTCCGACGTAAGCCAGTTCGCCGTGTGCGGTCCATCGGGCAGGTAGACCAGGGTCACAAAACCGAGAATCACCGCAGGCAGTCCCTCGAGTAGAAACAACCATTGCCAACCCGAGAGTCCTCCCATTCCATCCATCTGCAACAACACACCGGAAACAGGACCGCCAATCACGCCGGCAATCGCCGTGGCCGTCATGAAGCGGGCAACGGCGCGTCCGCGGGCTCCGGCGGGAAACCAGTAAGTCAGGTAGAGGATCATGCCGGGAAAGAACCCGGCCTCGGCAACGCCAAGCAGGAATCGCACGGTATAGAATGTCGCCGGTCCCCGCACGAACATCATCGCCACAGAAATGATGCCCCACGTAACAAGAATGCGCGCTATCCAGATGCGAGCCCCGACGCGCTCCATGATCAGATTGCTCGGAACTTCGAAGATGAAGTATCCGATGAAGAAAATCCCTGAGCCCAGGCCGAACACGGCAGGATCGAATTTCAACGCAGTGTTCAACTGCAATGCGGCGAAGCCCACGTTGATGCGGTCCAGATAGGACACGATGTAGAGCATGAACATGAAAGGGATCAGGCGCCGCGTGAGTTTTGAAAGCAGTGCTTGTTCGGAAATCA
>QHXD01000251.1 GCA_003223895.1 Acidobacteriota bacterium | reverse complement strand
CCGATTTCCGACGTACGCGACTTCCACTGCCAGATCCTTGAAGATTTCCCGCTGAATCCCCACACTCCACTGCCATTGCCTGGCCGGCCGCCCTGCGTTCCGGTCGTACCAGACGGCGGGCGCCTGCGTTCCTGCATAGCCGGGCTGCGGGTATTGTCCGGCATCGAAATTCGGAAACGGAGCCGGCGCGAAGGGTATACCGGTCCGCAGGGTCATTATGGGTTCTCCGTTACCGGGACTCTTGACGGGCTGGACTGCAGTGAGTCCGCCTTGCGTCGCGCCATTTGAATCTCCGGTTCCCGAGTACACGATGCCGACGCCGAAGCGAAGCACCATCTTCGGCGCAAACTGATAGGCCAGGCCGAGACGCGGCCCGAACGCGTAAGGATAATTTTGAGCGAAGTCGCAGTTGCAGCGCCCCGCTCCCTCTCCTTCGAATATGACCGCTCCGGGCAGATTTCCGGCGCTGGGATTCGGCTTTGTGGGTGAGAACTGCGCCAGGCGGCTGTTGTTCTCTTTGAAGTAGGTTGAAAAGTCATACCGCAGACCATAATCGAGCGTGAGGTTCCGCGTGACCTTCCACGAGTCCTGGGCGAAGAGTCCGTATTGTTTCTTGCTCAGACGAATTGTATTGGGCGGTGCAATTCTTACTTGATCGACGGCTCCCAGCAGGAAGCTGGCATAGGGGAATCCGACGGTACCGCCTCCAACCGTCCCTCCTGCCTGAGTGACATATGGAAGTCCTGTCTGGGCGTTATTAAAAGTGTAGGTGCCGCTGGTGTAGGCATACACCGTGGAACCGTTGTTGTCCCACCGGCCTTCTCCGCCAAATTTATAAGTGTGGTTGTCCTTGACCCATGTCAGGCTCCTGTTCGCAGTCGGCTTTTGATAGAGCAGCGGGTGACGGTTTGTCGAGTTTCCGGGCCCGAGGTTCTTGACGCCGCCCTGCGCATTATTGGCCATCTGGAACGAAGGAGGAATTCGATTGTTGGTTGCCCCCTTCAGGCCAAGCTCCTTTTCCATGTCGTAATTCGTGGTTCCGGGATCATCCGTGAAGTAATTGGTCTGGTAACCGATTCCCAGATGCAGCAATTTTGTTGGCGCCAGGGTCTGATCGTAGTTCAGGCGTTGCACGTGCCCCGTAATGAACGTCCCAATAGCCGCGGTAATCGGCTCGGGCAAGCCATCGGCTCCGCCCAGCGGTGTTGCGTACTGGCTGGCTGTCCTTGTCTGAGACCAGTAGTACGACAGCTTTATTTTAGAAGTCAGCAGGTGATCGACTTTGACGGCCGGAATGTCCGTCACTCTCTGGCTGGGGAACGGGTATACACCGTTATTGACCAGACCGGGTTGGTTGGGCAGCGGAATCATGGACTGAATTTTCAAAGCCACCGGGTCCATGCGGTTGAGTGGAATCTGGTTGTTTGGAAACGGATCGCGGATCAACCGCCCGTCCGGTGCGGCCCTTGTGGTGAGGGGATCGTAAATTGTTCCTTCGATGATCGGGCGGCCGAGCGGATCCGTGCCCAGGTTCCGTCCGGTTATGGCCTGGCGGAAGTCGCCGTCGCGATAGGCTTGTATGGGAACCGTGTTGAGAATGGTGTTGATGGTCTGCTTGTCGCGGTACTGCTCAAAGTTGAAAAAGAAAAATGTCTTGTTGTGACCGTCGTACCTGGGAAGCAGAACCGGACCGCCCACGGTAAAACCGTAATCATGCCGGCGCACTCTGGGCCTGGCATTGTTACTCACCCACGGCGCCCCGGCATTCAGTGCCTCATTGACCATGTAGTCGTAGGCGCTTCCGTGAAAGTCATTGCTGCCGGACTTCACAACGTAGTTGAACATGCCGCCGCCCACCTGTCCGTACTCTGCGGCAAAATTGCTGGTGAGAACCGTGATCTCCTGGAGCGCGTCGACGCTCGGTTGCACCTGTTGCTGTGTCGCGGGGACCTGGCCGTTACTTGCGTCCTGGCCTTCCACACGATATGAAGCCGTATTGGCTGGAGAGCCGTTAACCTTGACAGTCGCGTTCGGAACGACATACGCGCCCGGAAGAAGGGCTGCCACGGCCGTGGGATTCCGAATACCGGAACTTCCTGCGGCGGCGCCTATCGAAAGCACAGGCAGACCGTCCACAGCGTCCGTGCGGATGTTGTGGCTCAGTTCACCGCTCTCTGTCCGAAGCAGTGGAGCGTCGGCGCTTACCGTAACCTCTTCGGTAGCGGCGCCCACCTCGAGTGTGACATCGATACGCACCGTCGTCGCTGCCAGAACGGTAACGCCCTGGCGGACGTATTTCTTGAAGCCAGGCAACTCGACCGTCAATTCGTATACGCCGCCCGGCAATTGAGTCAGCGTGAAGTTGCCTGTTTCCGTACTCACGGTCTCGTACTTCGCCGTGGTTTGAGTATTGGTGGCCGTGATGGTTGCGCCCGGAATGACAGCTTTGGTCGTATCCGACACGGTGCCTGTAACGGTGCCGCGGTCCGTTTGGCCGAATCCCGGCAGGGCCGCGACTATGACTAAAGAAAGGGTCAATAGCGAACGCACTACGGACTGCATAAGATAACCTCCACCCGAAGCTAAATTAATGAACTCTCTAAAGAGTCCCGTAGAACCTTTGGCGGGATGGACTATGTTGCAGGAGCGAGTTTGGTGTCAAGCGAGACAAGAAAAAAGGGCGGGCTAAAGGCCGCGACTACGTTGTTGAACCTCAGGCCGGTCCTCAATGTAGTCGCGGGCTTTAGCCCGCGTCAAATTCAGCGTACAGCTAGAACAGCAGACGCAATGCCAGCTGAACGGTTCTCGGATTTCCCGACAGGAACCCGCGAATATTGTTGAATTGCGGGTTGGAGACGAGAAGGAAACTCGGGGTCATGCCAAAGCCCATTCCCGAGCCGAGCGTCGAAATCGGCATTCCGGTGAACTGCGCATGATTGAAAAGATTGTATCCGTCGCCGCGAATTTCGATCTTGGCGCGGTCACGGTACTGGAATCTCTTCACAATTGCCAGATCGACATTGCGCGTATCGTCCAGCGGAATGGTCGGGCGTGCAAGCGAGAATGTTCCGGGTCCACCGGCAACGAGCTGCGCGTTAGGATCCTGCGCGAGGAATGCGACGGTCCTTCCCGAGTTGTTCGTCAGAGGGGTGACACCAGTACTTGTGCCGACAACTCCGTTGGGATTGATGAAAACTCCCGATCCCAGGGGGTTGCCATCCATGCCGGTATCCAATGCGCTGAAAAGCGGGACCTTCGGAAATGTTGCATAAGTCACGGTGCCCATGATCGAGAGATTGAGAACTACGTCATGGATGATGCCGGTCTTGTAAGGCAGCATCGATGCGATGTCGAAGATCGAGGTCACTGTGGCCCGATGCTTCAAGTTCCAGGGTGCCTGTTCCTTCCTGCGCCCGAAGGCGAGGTCGAGCGGGGTCCCTGTCGCGTCCGTGCGAAGGTCGCTGTAAGTGTATTGCGCCGAGACCTGGGTGCCGGCCGTGAACGTTTCGGTGATCTTCAGCGAGGCGGCGTTATACCAGGACGTGCCGTCGGGGCGCACGGTCGCGATGGGGGTTGTGAATCCCGCAGCGGTGAACGCATTGCCGCTGGCTGCCAGACCGTCCTGTGTCACCGTCAACGAATTAAGCGTTGCCGGTCCTGGATTGGTAAAGAACACCGGCAGATTCGCTGCGGCGGTCACTCGGGTCGTATTGTTCAATATGGCGTCCAGCGGTTCATGCACTCCATGGTGGCCCATGTATTTGGCCTCCACGCCCAGCTTATTGAAAAAGCTATGGGACACGGCGCCGTTCCAGAAGATGGTGTATGGCAGCTTCTGGTCGAAAACGTACGAGCCAACCGAGGCGCGACCTGTTGTTGGAGCCGGTACACCACCCGATGCAAAGAAGCCGGGAGTGTTGAGGGCCGCACTCGTCGTCGCGCCAACAATCATGTTAGGCGCCATGAACGATGCCGTTCCGTTGAAGGCCGATACGTTGAGGGCGTCGTACAACATGCCGAACCCGCCGCGGACTACGGTTTGCGATCCCGAAGGCGACCATGCAACACCGACGCGAGGAGCGAAGTTCAGCGTATCCGTTTTCGGTTTTCCGAACACGATCAGTCCGGGCACGCTCAGACCCGACAGGGTGCTCTGCTGCTGCAGGCTCGTCGGAATCGTTGCATACTCGTAACTGACGCCCAGTTCAATGTCCATACCTCTGTATCTCACGGTATCCTGAGCGAACGCGTAAAACGCCGTCTGGTGATTTGTGAACTCCGGGGAACCGAAGAAGCGCCGGGCGCCTGCATCAGGAGCCACATCGCGCAAAAATCGATCGAGACTCGAAAACGCGACATTGCTGCTTGTGCCTGAAAAGTTGCCAAACACGGATAGCCGGCGCCGCACATCCGCGCCGAACCGGAAGTGATGACCCATCGGCATCCAGTCCGCTCCCCCTGCGGCCTGATACATGTTCGTTCGTGCCCGCCCAACCGGTACATTGGATCCGAGCACCATTCCCAAATTCTGAATGCTGATATTCGGAAATGCCGTCTGTCCCGGGAAGATGAAATCTCCGCCGCCAATTTTTTGATCGAGACGGTTGTACCCCACATTCCCATTGAAAGTGAGTGCCGGAGTCGGCGTGGCCGTATAAGTCACAGCGCCCAGCAGAGCTCGTTTGTGGCCGGGAACCGCAAACGCAGGAAGGCCGGAATTGAACGTATCCGTGCCCGTGTCATTATGCACGTATCGCACACCAAGTGCGGAATGTCCGCGCATGTTCCAATCGAAATTGGCAAGCCCGTTGAATTGATCCTGGCTTACCTTGGAACTGGTGTTTACAAAACCGAGAGGGATGGTCACACCGTTGACCATAGTTGTCGTAACCTCTGTGGTCGGAACCTGAAGGCTGTTTCTCAGCACGGCCAAATTCGTAGCGGATACCCCGTTAATGGTTGCGGCCCTGGCGAATCCCACGTCGGTTGGCGCGAGCACCGGGCCCACCAGCAGGTTGTCGAACCGCAAGGGGATGTATTCGAAATCCGCAAACGCGAACACGCTGTCTTTAATCACAGGGCCGCCTGCCTTTGCGCCGTAGCGGTTCTGGTCATAGCGGCGATCGCGGCCCGTGCTGCCCAGCGCGGGCTCCACGGCATTGAGCTTTCGATTGTTCAGATAGTCATAGACGCCGCCGTGCCACTGGTTCGAACCGCTGGTCGCGATGAGGTTCAGTTGTCCTCCTGTGACATGGCCGAACTGGGGTGACATATTGCCCTGCATCAGAGCGAAATCCGTCGTCGCTTCGTTCGAGACGGTGACCAGCGGCCCCGGTAGAGCCTGGTTGTTGTTGTCGGTTCCCTGGACATGAAAGTTGTTGTCGGTATTTGGCCGCCCGCCAACCGCAGGGCCGACACCGACCTGTTGAATGGAACCGGGGGTAACGCCTTCGCTGAGCAGCGACAGATTGTAGGCTCCGAAAAACTGGCCTGCCTTGCTGATCGCGTTCGGTTGCGGCAGTAACTCGATTTGAGTCGAGCTGAAGGCCGTCTTGATTGGTGCGGTA
>QHXD01000250.1 GCA_003223895.1 Acidobacteriota bacterium | reverse complement strand
GCGGGTGACGAGGGTGACCCGGTCGGCAACCATGAACGCCGAGTAAAAACCGACGCCGAACTGACCAATCAAGGTTGCCAGGACGTCGGACGACTGTTTCTCCCGCAAACTCTGCAACAATTCCCGCGTTCCGGACTTCGCGATGGTTCCGATATTGGCGATTACCTCGTCGCGGCTCATGCCGATGCCGTTGTCCTGAATCGTCAGTGTCCGCTCTTTAGGGTCGCTCTCGATCCAGATCTCGAGCTTGTCTTCGGGGCCGATCAGCTCGGGCTGGCTAAGAGATTCGAATCGAAGCCGATCCAGCGCGTCTGAGGCATTGGAGATGAGCTCCCGTAGAAATATCTCTTTGTTGGTATAGAGGGAGTGGATCATCAGGTCGAGAACCTGACGGGCCTCCGCCTGAAACTGGAAAGTTTCCACATTCGTTGTCATGAAAGAGAGTGTAACGAGGTGGGTCGGTAGGTTCAAGCTGGGCGGCCGCTTTGGGGTTGCGGCCGCCTCAAACTTTAGGAGTTCCATCAATCAAGTTGATGGAAAAATTTCAAGATACTTTACTTCTCTTAGCGGACTGCCAGCGCTCAAAATCAGCGCCAAGGATAAAGAATTTCCGGCCGATCTGGACTATCCGGATGCGCTCTTCCTCAATGATTCTGCGGAAATGCCGCACAGAGAAGCCCGCCAACTCGGCTGCGTTAGGAATGTCCAGAAACGTCCTTTTTATTGCACATCCATCGGTCGATTTCATATCTTCCTCCTCTTATAAGGGGGAAATATGCATCTGGACTGCCAGAGTAACTGTAGCGGCGGTCTATGACCGCCGGCGGTCATAGACCGCCGCTACAACTCGAATCACTGCTCCGACATGAAGGGGTAGCGATAGCTCGCCGGCGGAACGAAGTTCTCTTTGATCGTGCGCGCGCTGACCCAGCGGAGCAGGTTCATCATCGACCCGGCCTTGTCATTCGTTCCGCTGGCCCGGGCTCCACCGAAGGGCTGCTGTCCGACGACGGCGCCGGTCGGCTTGTCATTGATGTAGAAGTTGCCGGCCGCGAATCGCAGCTTACGGTCGGCATCGGCAATGGCCGCGCGGTCGGTTGCAAAGACAGCCCCGGTCAACGCGTAAGGAGTCGAGGTGTCGATGATGGATAGCGTGGATTCCCACTCCTTTTCCGGGTACACGTACAGCGTCACGACCGGGCCGAACAGCTCTTCGCACATGGTCCGATAATCCGGCCGTTTCACCTGAATCAAGGTCGGCCGGATGAAATATCCGACCGAATCGTCAGCCTCACCACCCGCGATGATCTGCGCGTCATTCGATCGGCGTGCCTCTTCCAAATACCCGGTCAATCGTTTGAACGCCGCGCGATCGATCACCGCCCCCATGAAATTGCGGAAATCGGAGACATCTCCCATCGAGAGGCTCTTGATGGTGTCTATAAGCCGGTCTTTGACGCGCTTCCACAGGTTCTCGGGAACGTAAATACGCGACGCCGCGCTGCATTTCTGTCCCTGATACTCATAGCCGCCCCTGACAATGGCCGTGATCAATGCGTCCGGCTCCGCGCTCGCGTGGGCCAGGATGAAGTCTTTACCGCCCGTTTCGCCGACGAGCCTGGGGTACGACCTGTACTTCGCGATGTTCTCGCCGACCGTGCGCCACATCGCCTGGAATACTTCCGTCGAACCGGTGAAATGAATACCCGCAAGATCCCGGTGGTTGAGAAGGACATCGCTGATGGTGGATGCGTTTCCAGGCACGAAATTGATCACTCCCGGAGGCAGCCCTGCCGCTTCGAACAGTTTCATGATGTGATAGTTGCTGAAGACCGTCGAGCTCGCGGGTTTCCAGATAACGGCATTGCCCATCTGCGCCGGCGCAGAAGAGAGATTGGCCCCGATCGATGTGAAATTGAACGGCGTAACGGTATAAACGAAGCCTTCCAGGGGCCGGTAATCCATGCGATTCCACATGAGCGGCGCACTCATCGGCTGGTTATCGTAAATCTGCTGGGCGAAGTGAGCATTGAATCGCAGGAAATCGACCGACTCGCAAACCGCATCGATTTCGGACTGATGGACGGTCTTGCTCTGATTGAGCATCGTCGAGGCGTTGATCGTGTAGCGCCACGTTGTCGCCATGAGATCGGCTGCACGGAGAAAAACCGAAGCGCGATCTTCCAGGCTCCACGACGCCCACTCGCGTCCGGCATCGGCAGCGGCCTTGACCGCCTGTTCCACTTCCTTCGGGCCTGCTTTATGCCAGGTCGCCAGGACGTGGCCATGTCGATGCGGCATCACCTGCGTTCCCGTGTCGCCGGTCCGCACTTCCTTGCCGCCAATCAGCAACGGAATCTCGATTTTTTCGGCCGACATCTCGGCCAGCCTGCTTTTCAGAGCCTGCCGGTCGCTGCTGCCAGGCTCGTAGTTTCGGACGGGATCGTTGATAGGGACGGGAATTCGATAACCGCTCATGACTCGGCCTCCTGAATTCCAGTTTACTCCCTGTTGGGGTCTACACGTCAGCTTCGCGGACGTACATCGGTACGCGAGAGTCGACTTCGCCCGCCCGGAACAATGCCTTTAGTTTCTTCAGGCTGGACCATACGACTTCGCTGTCCTTGAAGGTGGATTTGGTGAGTTGCCACAGAATGCGCGGCCGGCCATAAAAATAGAGGTAGGCCAGCCTCTCCAGTTGAACAAGGCGCTTTCCGGAGACGTGATTGCGGCGGAAAGAGATCTGGTCGCAAGTGCACGTATCCCAATTGATCCGATCGAGCACCAGCCGTTTTTCCCGCAAAGCCTCTTCAAAGATGGCGGTGCCCGGGACAGGAATCACCAGGTTGAAGTTCGCGCGCATGAGGGGAAGAGATTTGGCCAGATTGATCGTGTCCCAGATTTCCTCTTCCGTTTCGTCCATGAAGCCGATCATGAAGTAGCCCCAGATCTTGATCCGGCTCACACCGTCGATCAGCGCGGCTCTCTGTCTGATCTTCTCGACAGTGACTTTCTTCTGTATCAGCTTCTGTATGCGCTCGTTGCCCGACTCGATTCCAACAGCCAGGGCTTCGCAGCCGGCCTTCTCCATGAGCTGAAGGAGTTCCGGAGTGAGCGAGTCGAGACGCACGCCTACCGGGCAATCCCACCTGAGGTTCAGTCCTGCCTCGATCAGACCCTGGCAAAACTGCGCGGCATAGCGTCTATCGAGCGTAAATTCATCGTCGATGATGCTGAAGCGGTGAATGTTGTACCGATTCTTCAGGAACCGAAGCTCCTCGATCACGTGCGGGACGCTGCGATGCCGAAGCTTCTTTCCCGAGAGACCGGGCGTGTTGCAATACGTGCAGGGGTACGGACACCCGCGAGTCGTCAGAATCGGGTAGTACTCATCCCAGATGAAGCCGGGATAGGTGTCCGGCTGCATCAGCTCCCAGGCCGGAATTCCGAAGCTATCCAGATCCATCCCGAAGCCCGGCGGATTGACGACAATCGTCTGCGTTTTGGTGTTACGCCAGACCAGACCGGGAATCTTCTGCAGATCCGCTTCGGGTATTTCCTTTCCGTACTCACGGAAATACGAGAGCAACTGCGGCAGGCCTTCCTCGGCCTCAGCCTTCCAGGCAAAATCGAGAGCGGGCATGGAGTCCAAAACGAATTCCGGCAGCGCCGAGGGATGAGGTCCGCCCACGAGAGTCAGGGCTTGCGGTAAAACCTGGCGGACGATCCGGAGGTGGTGGCTGACGTAGTTGTGGTCGCGGCTATAGCATCGGAAGCCGACGACATCGAAATGCTTCGATTCCAGGAAGGTTTTGAAATCCCGGAAGGTCAGCCCTTCCTTGGAGCAGTCGAGCATTGTGACGTTGAAGCCCTTGTTTTGAAGAGCAGTACCGAGATAGAGGACTCCAGCGTCGGGCGCAATCTGGACGTTGGCGCCTTCCCGGATGGGCACAACCAGCAAAACGCTCAATGACATGCGAATCAGCCTACACTACTGCACTGAAGCAGTCCAACCGCAAAAATGTGAACTGGATCAACGTGTGAACCAGTAGGCAAGGCGGACGAGAAATATGTCGTTCGCGTGGGCCGTGAAAAGCCTGCCGATGTCCTGGGTCGAAAACTGGCCGGGGTTGGATTTATCCTCGCGATTCTCCGTCCACACGAAATAAAGCGTCGAGCCGAGCTTCCATTCCCACCGGAAGATGGCGTTGATGCGCAGCGATTTCAAATTGAAGTCGGGATCGTCGAAAGTGAACGGCAGGCCAGGCCCGTCACCATCGGGATCCACGGTGTACTTCCTCTTTTCACCGGGGCTGGCATTGGCGCTGATGCTGCCGATGTCATACCCGAAACGCGAAAACGAAAACGTCTTCGGACGTGCGAACTCTTTGAAGTCCCAATAGTCACCGACTGAGATCAGGGGTTGCGCAAACACCTGCAATGACATCCTGGGACTGAGGGTCCAGTTCACTCGCGTCGTCATGGAAACCTGGAATTGATCGATGTCGGCAAAAACGTACCGATTGCCGTAGGTGTGGACAGCCGTCGTGTCCGTCACCGATTGCACATACTGAGCAATACCGCGGGACCGGTTCACGCTGGGGCCCGTCGAAATCGTAAACGAAGAAGAGGGCTTGAGATTCATTCCCACATTTCCCTGCTTGTTCCAGCCTCCGGCGCGATTCGATCCCTGGCCGTAGTAGTAGTTCAAAGAAATTTTCTTGCGCGAATCGCTGTATCCTCCGAGATTGAGAAAACCTCCAGCCAGTCCAATCGCTGCGGGTCCTCCACGAGTCAGGCGATCGTCCTGGCCTGGCCAGTTCCCTCCTCCGTTGAACCAGAACGACCAGTAGCTCATCGTGGTGAAGCCGGCCTCACCATTCCAGCCGTTTCCCTGGATCTGCCTGGCGAAATTCCACGTCGTCCATTTTGCGGCCCATGCGTACCGGCTTCGCGTCCATCGGTCGGGACTAGGCTTCCTGTACAGTACGACGGCATGTGTGCCGGCAATGTCGCCGCCCGTCTGGAATCCCACATCGTTGGATTCGAAACCGGGACTTGTTCCCCATAGTGATGCGTTGAAAGTGACGTTTCCCCGTTGGCGGTTGAGATTGACGCTGCCCGTCCAACCCTGCATCGACGTCGCGCCGGGATGCAGTCTTACGTGACGGGCGTCCGGGCGTTGGAAATAGTGCTGCGACGAACGCTCCAGGTTGTCGATTGCGGCCGCATTCCCTTTCATCCAGCTTCCGGCAAGTTTGCCTGTAACCACCCACTCCTTGTCCGAATCCAGATAAAAGTAGCCGTCGCCACCTGCAACATAGGCGCGGCCGGGCAGCAGGTCGCGAAGGGCGGGCAAGCTTAGATCGCGCTGAACGCCAGTTGCGAGGAATCCGAAGCCACCGCGGTTCTTCTCCTTCAAGACGCGGCCGACAAAATAGTTGGTCAACGGCTCCACTTCAACCCTGAAGCGCTGGTCGGCCTGGAGGGTTTTCGCGTACTCACGGCCAGTGACAGCTTCCACCAGGCCGAACGTCCAACTGCTCCTCGTCTTTCCGGTGAGTTTACCTGCGCCGAGAATC
>QHXD01000249.1 GCA_003223895.1 Acidobacteriota bacterium | reverse complement strand
CACCTTGATCTTGCACGCCATTTTGCCGAGAGTCGCGCCGTATTTTCCAACGAGGATTGTTTCGTAGGAAATACTGATTACGAGCTGGATGAGATACAAAGCCAGGAACAGGACCACACCGGAATCTTCGGGCTGCGTGAGAAAACTTTGGCCCATGGCGAATACGACGATCAACTGCAAGGTGCTATTCACTACGATGAGGATGATCGCGTCCAGGAGAACCCCGCCAAACCGGAGCCAGAATCCGGCATAGCGCATTTCACCTGTGCGGATGTCGGCGCCTTCGGCCAGCTTTTGCATGAACAGCGGCTTACAGTTTGCACAGACAAAAGCGTTGCCGTGGCGGATCATGTCGTCGACCGCGAAGATGCTGCCGCATTCCGCGCACCTGGCGGTAGCAAGGCTGGACGGGCTGAGGTCCATTTCACCCTTTTGCCATAAAAACCGCAGGCGACCTATTGAATTGTTGTGAGCGTCTACGCGGATTACGCGAATGGGCGCATTAAAGAATCCTTGATGCGCCCATTCGCGTAATCCGCGTAATTCGCGGCTAATTCTCTGCGGTTGCAGATTTCAGATCCCTGCTCACCTATCACGGGCGGGGGAACACATTGGACCGATACTGCTTGTGACAGGTGGTGCACGACGCGTCGAGCTGTTCGGTGAGTCGAGCGAGCGCATTCGTGTCCCGGGCCTCTGCAGCTTTGTACGCGGCAGTCCCAGCGTCCACGAGCATTTTGGCGTCCTTCATCCAGTCGCCTTGATCCCTGGCACGACCGCGCATCATGAGCAGGTTTCCCGATTCCGCCAGGGTCATGGCGCTGCGCCGAACAGCCGTCCATTCTTTTTCGTCGCTGGGCCCACCTCGATTCACAACGAGCAATATGTCATTCGAGGCCGGATAGATCATGTCGACCATGAGCTGCTTCATAGTCGCCACGGGTTCCTGCGCCAGGGCTGCGCCTGCCAGCAACAGCAAGCCGATGGTCCGCATGTGGTCTCCTTTGCGGCGGTATTCTAGCATGGTAAAACCTGATATCCTTCCCGGCACTATGCGGACGCTACTTGCTTTGTGTCTTTGTGCCTCTGTGTCTTTGTGCCTGCTGGCGCAGGCTCCAAACCGGAAGAAAATCCAGACAACCGACGGGCGGACGCTCGAAGGCCGCGCGCTCAGCGAAGGCATGACCGATCTCCAGCTTCTGACCGACGATCAGCGCATCCACCTTCTGCGCAAAACCGCGGACGACCGCTATCGCGCCGTCACTTCGCAGCGGGACTGGCCCACGTATCACGGCGACCCGAGCGGCAATCGCTACACCACGCTGACACAGATCGACAAGACCAACGTGTCGCGCCTTGCCCCGCGCTGGGTCTTTCCGCTTTCGAACGTCACGCAGGTCGAAAACACGCCGATCGTCGTCGAAGGAATCATGTATGTCTCGAGCGCCAACGAAGTCTACGCGCTCGATGCCGGAAGCGGACGCCAGATCTGGCGATACCGTCGGCCTCGCACCGCCGGTCTTGCCGGCAACGCGGCCATCGGATTCAATCGCGGAGTGGCCATCTCCGGCGAGCGGCTCTTCATGCTTACCGACAACGCGCACATGATCGCGATCGGACGCTTCAACGGCGACCTCCTCTGGGAAACCGAAATGGCGGACTGGCACCAGAATTACAACGGAACGTCTGCGCCTCTCGCCGTCGGCAATCTCGTGATCTCCGGCACGGCCGGCGGCGATGAAGGCGTGCGAGGATTCGTCGCCGCCTACGACGCGGCCACCGGCAAGGAAGCGTGGCGCTTCTGGACCGTCCCCAACCCGGGTGAACCCGGCTCGGAAACCTGGCAAGGCAAGCTCACCGAGCATCGCGGCGGCGCAAGCTGGATGACCGGAACCTACGATCCGCAACTCGATCTGGTCTACTGGCCCACCGGCAATCCGGGCCTCGACTACAACGGCGACGAACGCCAGGGCGACAATCTCTACAGCGATTCCATCATCGCGCTGGAAGCCAGAACCGGAAAGCTGCGGTGGTACTTCCAGTTCACCCCGCACGATATCCACGACTGGGACGCACAGGAACCGCCGGTCCTGGTGGATACGAATTGGCAGGGCCAGCCTCGCAAGCTCCTGCTCCAGGCCAATCGCAATGGGTTCTTTTATGTCTTCGACCGCACCAGCGGCCAACTGCTCCTGGCCAAACAGTTCCTGAAAAATCTCAACTGGGCGAAAGGCATCGATGCCAAAGGCCGCCCGATCCTGAACGACCTCAAGGCCAATGAGAACGGCGAAATTTATGTCTGCCCCGGCTTTCAGGGCGGAACCAACTGGTTCTCCACATCATTTAATCCCGCGACGGGCCTGTATTACTTCCAGGCCCTGGAACGCTGCAATCTTTTCCTGAAGCGGGATATGGAATGGCAGGCGGGAAAAGGTTTCATGGGCGGCACGGCCCGTCCGGCTCCAGGCGAGAGTTTTACGAAGTCGCTGCGCGCGATCAACATTCAAACCGGGCAAATTGTCTGGGATCTCCCGCAAATCAGCGGCGCGGCAACCGCGTCGGCGGGCGTGATCTCGACGGCGTCTGGCCTGGTGTTCTTCGGCGAAAACAGCGGCGCGTTCATGGCAGCCGACGCCGCGACGGGAAAGGTCCTCTGGGAGTTTCCCACGAATCAGACCTGGAAAGCCTCGCCCATGACCTACGTCTTCGACAACAAGCAATACATCGCCATCGCCGCCGGGCCAAGCATCGTGGCGTTCGGGCTGCCGGAATAGAAAATTCGGGGACAGAGGGAATTAGCCGCCAATGACGCGAATTACGCGAAGGGGCCGATTCGCGCAATTCGCGTAATTCGCGGCTAATTTCCCGCTATAGCGTACTCACACCACGCCAGAACATCCGAAAAGCGGCGTTCTTCAAATATGCCGAACAAAGTATGGCGGGTGAGTTTGTGCTTCGTGAGCGCGGGGCTGTTCAGCCCGCACAGGAATCGAGCCGCCTGGCGTGACTCCCCGAGTGCTTCCCGAAATTCGTCGCGCAACGCACGAAACACGGAAACGTTGAGCCCATCGGGCAGCGGCGGAAGCGGACGCGGCTCCGGAAGGCATTGCGGTTTGCCGCTCCTGCATGATGTGCAGTGACCGCACGGGGTGTCCCGCAATTCACCAAAGTAGCGGACGAGGGCGTTTGTCTGGCAGCTCTCCTCGACGACCAGGCCGACGACCTGCGCCATGCGCGCCACTTCCTGCTGTTCTCGCCGCTCGAAGCGTCTGGCCAGAACCGAAAGCAATTCTCGAACCTCCTGCGGCCGCCGAACGAGCGAGTATTGCTGGCGCACATCGGCAACCTGCAATTCCACCCAGCCTTGTTGTTCAAGATATTCGACCGCTCGCACCAGTCGCGACCGCTCCTGGCTTAACGTCTCGGCTGCCCTGCCGAGGTCGAGCGTGTGCCACGTCCGGCCTTCCTTCGCCTGAGCGAAGATATTCGCCACGAGCCGCGCTCTTTCACCCTCAAATCGGCCCACGATTTCGTTCACCGAAACGAGAGGCTTGATCTTGTAAGAGCCGTAGAACGGAGTCCGTTGATGCAGAAAGCCGAGCAGCTCCATGTACGTGAGCGCCGTCCGCAGGACCAGTTGCCGAATGTCAAAACGTGTCGAAAGCTCGTACAGGCTGACGTCGAACTCTTCGGGTTGAGACATGAAATGCTCAACGAGACCGCGCAGCGAGTTCTCGGTCGGCGTGTCCCCGTACGCGAAATTTTCCAATGTGGGAATGTCGTCCGCGCATGCCAGCAACTCGACGATGGAAGACGCTCCGTCCCGGCCGGCCCGGCCAATCTCCTGGCTGTAGCTTTCCAGACTCTTTGGCAGATTGTAGTGGTAAACATATCGAACATTGGCCTTGTCGATCCCCATCCCGAACGCAATTGTCGCGACGACGATGTTCCTGTCCGAAGTCATCCACCATTCCTGAACGCTCGTGCGCTCGTCCGCTTCCATCCCGGCGTGATACGGCCGTGCAGGGTGCCCGGCGCCTTCCAGCAGGGCGGAGACGCGCTCGGCCGTTTTCTGAAGAGTGACGTAAACGATGGTCGTGCCGGGTTCGCGACTCTTCAGCCGATTCAGCAGCAGCGCATCTCGATCCTCGGCGCGAACCGGCGTCGTCCAGATCGCCAGATTCGCGCGATAGAAGCCCGTCACGATCGCGCATTCTTTTGGAATTCCGAATCGCGCGCAGATGTTCTCGACAACGGACGGAGTAGCTGTGGCAGTCAGCGCGAGCATTCTCTCGGCCTTTAACTCTTTGACCATCTCCGCCAGCTTGAGGTAGTCGGGCCGGAAGTTGTGTCCCCATTCCGAGATGCAATGAGCTTCGTCGATCGCAAACAAGGCGATCCTGTTGCGCCGGATCGTCTCCAGGAAGCGCTCGTTGTTGAACCGCTCCGGAGCGACATACAGAAGCTTCAGCTTTCCTGAACGCAGCTGCTCGCTCGCCGCCTTCGCCTCTTCATCGGTAAGAGTGGAGTCCATCCGGACCGCAGGAATTCCATGGCTGCGGAGGTAATCGATTTGATTCTTCATGAGAGCGATCAGCGGGGACACCACCAGCGTGATCCCCTCCCACATCAACGCCGGCAACTCGTAGCACAGCGACTTCCCTCCTCCCGTCGGGAAAACTGCCAGAGCGGCGCCGCGATCGCGAAGCGCTTCGATCACTTCCATTTGTCCGGGACGGAATTCGGAATAACCGAATCTCTCTTTCAGAATGTTTAGAGGGTCTGTCATGAGAGTATTCCCCTCCTCAGAGAGGAGGGGTGGCTGCGCCAGTAAGAAAAGACGCGAAGCCACCGAAGCGGCGCAGACGGGGTGGTCAGACCGGCACGCCTACGTTTTCGCCGAACTGACCACCCCGGCCGCGCCAAATCGGAACGGAAACTTCTTTTTGATGGCGCGTCCACCCCTCCTCTCAGAGGAGGGGAATATTTTACTCCTGGATGACGAGCACGATCCCGGTGAGTCCCAACTGCGTCGCGCCCCTACATGCTATCCTGACGCATGAGACTCGAGAACCAGCAAGTCCGGTTGTCTGCGAGCGACATGGCTAAGCACCTGGCATGCAGGCATCTGACGTTTCTCGATCTTCTTGCTGCACGCGGTGAGCTCAAGCGGCCGTATCGGCACGATCCTTCCGTCGATGTTCTCATCGAGCGCGGGCTTCGGCACGAGGCCGCATATCTCGCTTATCTGAAAGAACAGGGCCTCGAAGTTCTCGCCGACGTGGACGGCCTGGACGACGATACGCGGTTCCAGCGGACGCTGGATTCGATGCGGGCCGGTGCCGCGGTTATCGCCCAGGCCGACTTGAAAGATGGCCGCTGGTACGGCCGGGCGGACGTCCTCCTGAAGGTGGACAAACCGAGTGATCTGGGCAACTGGTCCTACGAGGTCGTCGACACGAAGCTCGCGCGTGAGACACGGGGCGGAACGATCCTCCAGTTGTGCATGTATTCGGAGCTCCTGGCGAAGATTCAGGGCGTTCCGCCGGAGCGCATGCACGTCGTCACACCGGGACGAGAATTCCAGCCCGAGTCCTTTCGCCTGCACGACTTCCTCGCGTATTACCGCTTCGTGAAAGCGCGCCTTGAACGGGTTATCGCCGCAAAAGAGGAATTTCCCACCTATCCCGAGCCCGTCGAGCACTGCGATGTCTGTCAATGGTGGCCGGTATGCGACGCGCGCCGCCGCAAGGACGACCATCTTTCTTCTCGCCACCCTGCCTCTGCCGCTGACACGCCGTCCCGAGCGTGGCTCTCCCGATACTTACGTGAAGGCACGAGAACAGGCGCGCCTCCAGTTTGAATCGCGCAACGCCGGCAAGCCACTTCATGAGCTTCTCGCCCTGGAAGCGGAACGGGGCCTGGCGCGGCTTCCGGAGCCCTCACCGGGAGATATCTTCCTGGATTTCGAAGCCGATCCATTCGTGGAAGAAGGCGGACTCGAGTATTTGCTTGGCTACGTCACGTTGGACGGCAAACAGGAGCCCAAATACGCACCCACGTGGGCTCTCGACAGGCGCACTGAGCGCCGCATGTTCGAATCGTTTATCGATATGGTGATGAAACGACGCGAGCAGTTCCCCGATCTCCACATTTACCACTTCTCTTCTTATGAACCCGGCGCTCTGAAGCGGCTCATGGGCCGCTACGCCACGCGCGAAGAGGAAATTGATCGACTGCTGCGGGCCGGTGTGTTTGTCGATGTCTTCCGCGTGGTGAAGCAAGCTCTTCGTGCGGGTATAGAGACGTACTCGTTGAAAGCTCTCGAGGTCTTCTACTCATTCAACCGCGAGACGGCGCTGCAGGACGCGAGGCATAACCTGAGTCATCTCGAGTGTGCTCTCGAGCTGAACGAAACGGCAAACATCCCGGCAGCCGTATTTCAAACGATTGAAGCCTACAACCGGGAAGACTGTATTTCGACGCTCCGGCTTCGCGATTGGCTGGAGGAGATCCGCCATCGGCTGGTGCTCGACGGAGCCAACATCGAACGGCCACAGCTCGAGCCCGGCGATCCGAGCGAAGACATCGACGAACGACGGAAGAGAGCTCTGGCCCTGATGGAACGTCTGCTTCAAGGTGTTACCGACAACCCGCCGGAGCGCAGTTCCGAAGGGCAGGCCAAATGGCTCCTGGCGCACATGCTCGAATGGCACCGGCGCGAGGACAAGGTGTCATGGTGGGAGTACTACCGGCTGTGCGAGCTTACCGACGAAGACCTTCTGGATGAGCCATCTGCCATAGCGGGACTTGAATTCGTGAAACGTATGGGCGGAACGGCGAAATGTCCAATCGACCGTTATCGATTCCAGCCGCAGGATACACAGGTTCGCCA
>QHXD01000235.1:379-5999 GCA_003223895.1 Acidobacteriota bacterium | reverse complement strand
GTCACGATCATGCCGGCGAATCGGTCCGGCAGCGGGAGCATGTTGATCAGAGCCGCGAATATCAGAGCCGCGGTCATGCCGATGAGTCCGCTCACCAACGTCAGCGCCAGTCCTTCTCCAAAAAACTGCCATTGAATGTTGCGGGGCGTGGCGCCCAGAGCCTTTCGTAGGCCTATTTCCTTCGTCCGCTCTTTCACGGCAATCAACATGATATTCATCACGCCAATTCCGCCAAGAATGAGCGTGATGATGCTGACCGACAGGAAGAAATCCTTCATGCCCGTCATGATGTTGTGGAACAGGACCATCTCGAGGGAGGTATTCCAGATGCCCAGCGCCTCCGTGTCTCTTCCGTCGAAGTTGTGACGTTTTCCAATGATGGTTCGGACTTCGGCTTCCAGCGGACCGCCCCTCAGGAAATCGATCTTTCCGCGATTCGCCATGGCTTCGACCATCTCCTCCGCCACTCGTTCATACGGTGTTGCGATGATCGCCGAGAGCGAATCCGGCGTGTTGAGATTTCCAGTGATCGGAAAATCCTTGCGCATGGTTTCGTATGGAATGAATAACCTTTCGTTATCCGCGCCTGTGTAATTCGAATCCTGGTCTTTCTTTCGAATCTTTCCGACAATCGTGTAGGGGATGCTGTTCAGGGTAAGCTGCGCGCCGATCGGATCGCGATCCGCGAAGAGCTGTTTTGCAGCTTCGTACCCGATGACGATCACGCGTCGCGATTGATCATTATCCGGTTCACCCAACAGCCGCCCGCGATCGACTTCAATGGTCCGGATCGTCTGAAAGATCGGCCAGATGCCGCTCATCTGCAGTGTTGCGGAATTGAAGGGACTCTTTACCTTGACACCTCCCCGCATCAGTTCGGGGCTGACGTGTTCCAGAAGCTTCGAATTCTGTTTCAGCGCAAGAACGTCGGCAAACTCCAGGCGAATGATGCGGCCCGCGCGTTCGCCGCCGGCCTGCATACTGGTCCGGCCGTTGCGAATGATGAGGATGTTTTGGCCCAATTCCTTCAGGACTCTGATATTGCCCCGCTGGAAGCCTTCGCCGAGCGCAGACAAGATCACAATCGAGATTACGCCCCAGATGATTCCGAACATCGTCAGGAAACTGCGGACCTTGTTGGCCTTCAGGTTTTGCCAGACCTGCGACAGGATGATCATGGCTCTTGCGGAATCACCTCGTCCGGGAATTTGAGAATCGTGTCGACACTGTATTTCTTGTGATCCGAATACTCGACGATTTGACGGATGTTGAGTCCCTTGAACATAAGAAGGCGAAGGTTGAGCGACACCTCGGTTCTAAGCGGCAGCCAGATTTCATCGTTGAACTTCTGTCTTTCAACGATGATGCGCGCGCCCTTCTGGAGCTTTGCGAGGATCCCGAAGCCGATCGATATGGGTTCGAAAACATCGAGTTCAAGGCGCGCCAGTTGATGATCGTCTTCACTTACCCAGGCACGGCCGGAGACATGTTGACTGTTTTTTCCTTCACTCGTTTTCGGCTTGTAGCCGGGACGCGGTTTAAAGTCCGCTACGATTACCGGACGGCCGGCCAGCGTTTCCCGGCGCACGATCTGAACATCGTAAAGCGCGAACATATCGTCCAGTATCCGTTCTTCTTCACGCAGCTTTTCGGCCCGGGCCTTCTCCCGCTCTGCAAGGGTTTTCTGATTGCGCTTCCGATCCTCAGATTCGATGCGTTTTCGAATGTCTTCATCCACCTTTTTGAGCTCAGCGTCCGTGAGCGCGACATTGTCTTTGACGACGCGGCGGCGGTACCCTGTGCGCTCCGAAGATCCCGGAAACACTTGATAAACATTGACCTTGGTGTCTGTCGGCTTTTGGTCCGAGTCCAGACGAACGAGAGTTTCCTTTCTTGTAAACGTGTACTGGCTCAGCAGGACATCGTCGCTGTGGAGCGTCTTTCGAAATTCGGCGAGAAAAGGCCTGAGTTCAGGAAGGGGTTTTGGTCCGTCCTGGGCCAGGGCAATAACCAGTAACCAAACGAGGCGCAGCATGGTCACCTCACTGAAGAATAACTTTCTGTCCTTCTGTCAGCCCTTGGACGACCTCTGTGCGGGTTCCGTTACTGAATCCAACCTTGATTTGTTTTCTTTCTCGTCCTGTGCGCGTGCCCGGTGCCGGCACTTCAATCCAGGCGACACGTTGGGCATCGTAGATGACGGCCTTTTCCGGGACGATCAGCGTGGCCTTGTGCTCCGCAAGAACGATTTCGGCGTTGGCCGACATGTTTGCCCTCAGTTCGCCGGAAGCGTTGTCGATCGAGACTTTGACTTCAAAGCTGGTGACGTTGTCCTTCTCGACGCCGAGTGGCGAGATCTGCGTGACCCGGCCTTCGAACTGGCGTTCTTTGAAGGTCTCCACCTTGATGCGCGCGGGTTGACCCAGGCGAACCAGACCGATATCGGCTTCGTCCACCTTGCCGCGAACGAAAACTTCGCGTATGTCGCCCAACACCATGACCAGCGTGGCGTTCGCGCCCATATTGAGGATGGAGGAAACCGGACTGCCGAGCTCGAGATCGCGTGAAAGGACCATGCCTTTGATCGGCGAGCGAATCGTCGCATTGTTCAGTTCTTCCTGTGCGCGTTCTTCCGCCGCAGCCGACTGCGCTATCGTGGCCTGAGCCTGCGCCACCCGTGCCTGGGTGACGAAAAGCTGCGATTGAGCGGCGCGCTGCCGGTTTTCCGCGACCTCGAGTGCCATTCGAGTATCGTCGTAATTCTGTTGTGGAATCAGTCCATCCTTAAATAACTGTTCCGCGCGGGTCACGTTACGCCTGGCGAAATTGACGTCCACTCCTTCGGCTTCGATCTTGTTCTTCTCCAATTCGGCTTCCGCTGCTTTCGCATTCGCCTGGGCCCCGAGCAAGGCGGCTCGCGCTTCCCGAAGAAGCGCGTTCAAGTTCTCTTTATCCAGTTCGACCAGCACCTGCCCTTCGCTCACCAGATTACCGGCTTCGACCTTGATTTCTTTGATAATGCCGTTCGCCTTGGATTTTATTTCGACTTTGGCTACCGGTTCGATCCTTCCGATTGCGACCACCGATCGCGCAAGATCACCTTTCTCAACTGCCGCCAGCCGGGATGGTTCGATATCGGCGGCGGGCCGCGACATCAGAGCCACATAGGCCCCTGCTCCCCCCACAAGCACGGCAATAAAAATGATGCCGATCAACAGCTTTCGCGATTTCTTCCGAGCCATGGACAACCCCCAGGGCATATTTTACGTTTACAGTTCCATCCAGGTTCCGAGGAAATGTTTGGTTACGACCGCTTTTTTCATCTGCTAAACTCTCGGCTCTATGAATGACGATCTCTATCAGGCCTTGAAAAAGCGAGTCACCGGTGAGGTGCGTTTTGACCGCGCGTCGAGGCTTATGTACAGCACAGACGCCAGCATTTACGAAATCGAACCGATAGGAGTGGTGCTTCCAAAGTCTCACGAAGACGTCTTTGCGGCGATGGAGGTGGCGCGCGACTTCAAGGTGCCGGTCCTGCCTCGGGGCGGCGGAACGAGCCTGGCGGGACAAACTGTCGGAAACGCCGTCGTCCTCGACATGTCGAAGTATCTGAACCGCGTTCTTGAAGTGAACACCGAGGAGCGCTGGGCCCGCGTCGAACCCGGTGTCGTTCAGGAGCAGATCAACCTTCATCTTCGGCCGATGGGTTTTCTATTTGGTCCCGACACATCCACCGCTAACAGGGCAACTCTCGGCGGAATGATGGGCAATAACTCGGCCGGGTCCCATTCGATCATTTACGGCAAGACCATCGACCACGTTCTGGAAATGGACGTCGTCTTTTCGTCGGGTGAAGGCCGCACTCTTCGCGAGATGAAACTCGAGGAAGCCGCCCTTCGGGGCGGCCTGGAAGGGCGAATTGCGGATATCGTCCGGGCGAATCGCGACGAGATCGAGCGGCGATTTCCCAAGATCTTGCGCCGTGTCAGCGGCTACAACCTTGATGAATTTGTCCGCAATGGAAAGTTCAATCTCGTGAAGCTCATGGTCGGATCCGAGGGCACCCTGGCGACAGTGCACCAGGCGAAGGTTCGCATCGAGCCACGGCCGCCGGCTGCAGCCCTCTGCGTTGTGCACTTCTCCGATATCGTCGAGTCCATTCGGGCCAGCGACATCATCCTGCCATTCAAGCCCGCCGCGATCGAATTGATCGACGACATGATCATCAAACTCGGCCGCAGCTCTTTGGAAATTTCGCGCCTGATGGGTTTCATTGAAGGAAATCCTGCCGCAGTCCTTCTTGTGGAGTTTTACGGCGAGAATGAAGCTGAACTTCGGTCGAAGCTCGACGAGATGGAAGCCGCGCTCAAGCGCAACAAGTCCGGTTATGCCTATGTTCGTGCCTTCGATCCGGCGGAGCAGAACAACATGTGGAAGGTCAGGAAGGCTGGCCTGGGTCTCCTGCTGGGAATGAAAGGCGAACGAAAGCCGATCGCCTTTGTCGAAGACTGCGCGGTCGAGCCATCGAAGCTTCCGGAATTTTTCGTCAGATTCAGGGACGTCATCCACAAATACAACACGAGCGCCGGATACTACGGCCACGCCAGTGTCGGCTGTCTCCACATTCGGCCGTTGATCAATACGAAGGACGCGCGCGACATCCAGGTCATGAAGAACATGACGGACGAGATTGCGGACCTCGTTGTGGAATTCGGCGGCGGCATGAGCGGCGAACACGGTGACGGCCTTGCGCGCAGCCACCTGAATGAAAAACTCTTTGGATCCCAGCTGTACAAAGCCTTCCGCGATGTGAAGTCCGCATTCGACCCCGAGCAGCGCATGAATCCCGGCAAGATTGTCAACGCGCCGCCGATGACGGAGAACCTGCGCTACGGCACGGAGTATCGGACGCTCGGCATCAATACGCATTACGACTTTTCACGAGAAGGCGGGCTTGCCACGGCTATCGAGTTGTGCAACGGCGCGGGCGTATGCCGCAAGAAGAACGAAGGAACCATGTGCCCGTCGTACATGGTCACCATGGAGGACAAGCACTCGACGCGGGGCCGCGCCAACCTGATGCGCGAAATCCTCTCGGGCAAGCTGCCTGCACTTGAGTTCACAGGACAGGATTTGTACGATGCGCTCGACCTTTGCCTGGAATGCAAAGGTTGCAAGGCCGAGTGCCCCTCCAACGTGGACATGGCGAAACTGAAGTACGAGTTCCTGGCGCACTACAACGAAGCCAACGGCACTCCGCTACGTTCGAGAATGTTTGCGAATATTCATCTCCTGAGCCAGCTCGCCTCAGCCTGGCCGTCGATGGCCAACTGGACACTTACGAATCCGACTCTAAGGCGCGCTCTGGATCGTTTCGTCGGGATCGATGCCCGCCGCAAGCTTCCTCTCTTTGCGTCGCAAACCTTTGAATCCTGGTTCGCGAAGCGCAACAAGTCCTCTGGGAACGGCGCAAAATCCGGAACTTCAGGTAAGGTGGTTCTCTTCCACGACACCTTTATCAACTACAACTATCCCGATATCGGAAAGGCCGCGACCGAGCTTCTCGAGGCCGCCGGGTACGAAGTTCGTCTTGCCGAAAGAAAGTGCTGTGGTCGGCCCA
>QHXD01000235.1:0-349 GCA_003223895.1 Acidobacteriota bacterium | reverse complement strand
CAGCTCCACCCTTTCGTCGAGAACGGCTACTCCATTGTCGGCTGCGAGCCGAGCTGCATTCTCACTTTCAGGGATGAATATCCGGACCTGGTTAAAGGCCACCAGGTGGCCGATGTGGCCAAAGCGTCATTTCTCCTCGAAGAATTTATCGTCAAGGAAAAGCAGGCCGGCCGATGGAAACTCGAGTTCAAACGCCAGCAGGTGAAGGCGCTCATTCATGGACACTGTCATGAAAAGGCGCTGATCGGTTCTCGTTATCTGAAAGACGCGCTCGCACTCGCTTACCCCGTGGAAGAGGTTGACTCGGGCTGCTGCGGTATGGCCGGTTCGTTTGGATACGAGAAGGAAC
>QHXD01000234.1:3232-8875 GCA_003223895.1 Acidobacteriota bacterium | reverse complement strand
TCCATCCGCATCACCGCGAACGATCTTGGCGGTGTCGTTACTGGGCCGAGCGGCCCGGAAGCCGGGGTCTGGGTTATCGCGGAAACCACGGACCTTCCGACGCAATTCGCAAAGGTCGTCGTCACGGACGATCGGGGGCGATACGTCATCCCGGATCTTCCCAAAGCGACCTATAAGATCTGGGTGCGCGGCTACGGGCTCATCGACTCGCCCAAAGTGCAAACGCCGCAAGGCAAAATGCTGAACCTCACTGCAGTGGCTGCGCCGACTGCTGCTGCGGCGGCGGAATACTATCCCCCGCTGTACTGGTTTTCGCTCATGAGAGTTCCGCCCAAGAGCGATTTCCCGTTGCCTAAGATCAAGAGCCAGGGCGAATGGTTGAGCGTCGTGAAGAGCGGCGCATGCCAATCCTGCCACCCTCTCGGAACGCCGGGAATGCGCAGGATCAGCGACGAACTCGGCAAATTCCGGAACTCCGCCGAAGCGTGGGCGAAGCGCCTTCAAGCGGGCAGCGCCATGAACCTCATGGCGCGCGATATCACGAGGCTCGATACGGACGTCGCCCTCAAACTCTTCGGGGACTGGACGGACCGGATCGCCGCAGGCGAACTGCCGTTCGCCAAACCCACGAGGCCGCAGGGCATCGAGCGCAATGTCGTTATTACGTTGTGGGATTGGGCCCACACGACATCCTATTTGCATGACGCCGTTTCGACGGACCGGCGCAATCCAAGGCTGAATGCCAACGGGAAGATTTACGGTTCACCCGAGGACAGCACGGATTTCGTTCCGATCCTCGACCCGAAGACGAATACGGCAAGCGAAGTGAAGCATCCTGTCCGCGATCCGAACACGCCGAATGTGAAGTCCAATCCAATCGGGCTCTCACCCTTCTGGGGGCCGAATCCCATCTGGGACAACCAGACAATAAATCACAATCCGATGTTCGACGAAAAAGGCAGAGTCTGGTTCACTCCTCGCGTCCGGGCCGGCGCGAATCCGGCCTTCTGCAAGGAAGGATCGGATCACCCGTCGGCGAGGGCGTTCCCGCTCGCGGAGTCGGGCCGCCATCTTTCGATGTACGACCCGGCATCGGGAAAGTTTACGTTGATCTCCACGTGCTTTCCGACACACCATCTCAACTTCGCATCGGACGCAAATCAGACGCTGTGGACCAGCGCCGGGATCGGCGGTCCCGGCGTCATCGGGTGGCTCAACAGAAAGATGTTCGAGGAAACCGGTGACGAAGCGAAGTCGCAAGGTTGGACGCCCTTCATCCTCGATACCAACGGCAACGGCAAGCGCGACGCGTATGTGGAACCCGATCAACCCGTCGATCCCACGAAGGACAAGCGGGTCGCGATCAATACTTACGCCGTCGCAGTGAGTCCCTCGGATGGTTCGGTCTGGGGAACCGTGGTGGGATACCCGGGTTATGTCGCTCGGTTGGCGCCCGGTGCTGATCCGACGCACACGGCGCTTGCGGAAGTTTATGAAGTGCCGCCCCCGGGCTTCGGACCACGCGGCGGCGACATCGCGACCGACGGTGTTTATTGGGTCTCGCTGGCAAGCGGGCATCTCGGAAGTCTCGATCGGCGCAAGTGCAAGGTGCTTAGAGGACCCACAGCCACAGGAAAACATTGTCCCGAGGGCTGGACGTTCTATCAGCTGCCTGGACCTCAATTGAAGGACGTGCCGGATCCGGGCAGCGCCGAGTCGAGCTACTACACGTGGGTGGACTGGTACGACACGTTCGGCCTCGGCCGTAACGTGCCGATCGTCATGGGCAACCTCAACAGCTCGATACTCGCCCTGGTGAACGGCAAGCTCATCAATTTCACCGTTCCTTACCCGATGGGTTTCTTCGCCAAGAATGTCGATGGGCGCATCGACGATCCGAACGCCGGGTGGAAGGGCAGGGAACTGTGGTCCACCTACGGCAGCAGAACCAATTTCCACCTTGAAGGCGGCGTGGCGAACCGGCCGCGTGCCGTCAGAATTCAGCTTCGTCCCGATCCGCTCGCACGGTGACGGGAGGCCGGCGTTGACGGATGCTTTTTCAGAGGCCTGGTTGAAGCGCTTCGAGGAGCGTCTCAACGCCGATCCCGAAATGCGGGTGATCGGCGACTGGTTCACGACCGCGTTCTCGCTGGCGTCGGGCGACAAACGGTGTATCGTGCGTTTCGAGCGGGGCCGGCTCGTCGAGGCCATTGTTTCACCGCGACTCGATGTTCGATGCGCCTTTGGCTTTCGAGCGAGCCCTGAGATCTGGGCCCGATTCTTCCAGAAGGATCCCGAACCCCTCTATCACGACTTTTTTGCAATGCTGATGCGGGTCCCCGGATTCGTCCTCGAAGGCGACACGCTCGTGGCGATGCAAAACGCGCGAGCCCTGCATCGAGCCATGAACATCATGAGAACAGTGGAATGAGCGCGCGCGTGGCAAAGCTTATTCCCTTCCTTTGCAAGGCAGGTGGCTGCGGGCCTGTTGCTCAAATGAAATCAAGTTGGGTTTAGCACGTAGCCGTGGGCTTTATGCCCGCGTTCAAATACCGCCAGAAGAATTCTCTAATGGTGTTTGAACGCGGGCATAAAGCCCACGGCTACGTGCAGACCGCCGATGGTTTCCTTTTGGGGTCCGCGTTATCACTACGGGTAATGAAAATGTCGAATGTCGAGCCGATCCTCGGACGCTACCTCAATATCACCATTGAAGGTGTCGAATACCGTCTCTATTTCGAAGAGGCCGGCCGCGGCATCCCGCTGCTGTGTCTTCATACGGCAGGTGCCGACGGCCGTCAGTATCGACACCTGCTCAACGATCCCTCGATCACCGGACGATATCGCGTCATCGCGTTCGATATGCCCTATCACGGCCGCTCGAATCCTCCCGACGGCTGGTGGCTGCGGAAGTATCGGCTCAAGACCGGTGAGTACCTCGCCATTATTCGAGCGGTTTGGAAGGCGCTTGAACTCACTCGTCCGGTGGTCATCGGATGCTCGATGGGCGGTGCGATCGTTTTGAAAATCGCCGCCGAATACCAGACGGAGCTGCAGGGAATCATTGGAGTCGAAAGCTCGGCTTTCGCCCCCGGGCGCTATAACGACTATCTGCACCATCCGGCAATTCACGGGGGAGAGCTTGCGGCGAGCTACACGTACGGCCTCTGCGCGCCCCAGAGCCCGGAGGCGAGCAAGCGGGAAAACTGGTGGTACTACAGCCAGTCGGGCCCCGGCGTATACGGCGGCGACGTGCATTTCTACAGCATCGACTGGGACGGGCGCGAGGACATCAAGCGAATTGACACGTCACTCTGCAAAGTGTCGCTGCTGACGGGGCAGTTCGACTATTCCTGCACGCCGGACATGACTCGAGAGGTCGCGAAGTCCATTCCGGGCGCGCGGCTGGTGATCATGGAAGGTGTGGGACACTTCCCGATGATCGAGAACTATCCGGTGTTCCGGAAATTTCTGCTGCCTGAACTGGAATTCATGTGCCGGAACGCGGGCTAAAGCCCACGACTACATTTGGGATCAACTTCCGTCTGAAATGTAGTCGCGGGCTTTAGCCCGCGTTCTGGTTATTGCTTCACACACCGGGCGGCTTTATTGGATGGGTCGCTCGGATTCAGCACTCCTCCGCGCCTGTCGCGATAGACCTGGTGGCAGTTGAGGCACGAGTCGGCGACCTGATTGGTTATATCGCTCACGGCTTCTTGATTCCGGGACTGAGCTGCCTTGTAGGCAGCCTTGCCCGCCTCCGCAAGTTCGAGGGTAAACTTCACCCATTCGGGGTCGTTTATGGGGACAGGCTTCCCGTTCTCGCACCGGCGTCCCGGCGTCAACATCAGTGGCGCCGACTCGGCCAGAGCCACTGCGGCGTAATCGACGAGTTCCCATCCTTTATATATGCCGCCTCCCCAGATCACCCAGTTGAAACCGCCCGGCGAGACGGCGCCCTCGACCGGGGTCGTGGGAGCACCTGGATCAACGCTCTGCACGGTGAACAAAATATTCGAGCTGGGAAAAAGAATGCCGCGCATCACCTGTGCAAGGTTTCCGGCGGGCGGAAAGGAAAGCGCCTGCGCTGCGTTGAGGGCCGGCTTCGGCGGAGCGCCATTACCGGCAGGCCAGGTGATCTGCTTCAGCGCTGCCTCGTCGGCGGCAAGTTCGGCCCGTCCAGCGGGGAACTTGCCGACCTGCAGTATATAGGCCAGGATGTCTGCCGTTTGCTGGCCGCTGAGCTTTCCCGGATTGTTCTGGGGCATTGTGTTCCGGATCTTGCCGGCGAGTTCCGACAGCGGCTGCTTGTCCCAGTCCGCGATGAAATTGTCTCCGGCAAGCGGGGGGCCGAGGCGGCCTTCGAGCATTTCGCCGTGACAGGACGAACACTGAGTCTTGTAAATCGCCTGGCCGCGCCCTGCCTGCGCTTCCGTGAATACCCCCTGCCTCACTGTTTGTGATTGCTGGGCGAGTACGGTGAGCGAGAACAACGCCACACCCAGCGCGCAGCCTGACAGGATACTGAGCGATACCGTTCGTGGCACATTTTCCTCCCGAAGAAAATTCGCTGAATCATAGCACGTCGGCTTTGTATTATTGTGGTTTGGTCTGCTTGCATTCTAAATGGGGACAGCACTTGGACAAGAGAAGCACACAACCCCGAAATTGCATTCTTCGCAGCCTCAGGACCGAAGAATACAAACGACTCTTAGCTTTCTCCAAGCCGGTAACCCTCAGCACTGGCGATGTCCTGTTTGAAGCGGGAGATCGGATCACCGACTTCTACTTTCTCCATTCCGGAATGGCTTCCCTGCTTTCGACAACTGAAGAGGGAGCCACGATTGAAGTGGGAATGGTGGGGTATGAGGGCTTCGTTGGGGCTGATCTCGTGCTGAAGACAAACCGCATGCCGTATCGATCAATGATGCAAATCCCAGGAGAGGCTACGAAGATCAAAGCACGGCCCTTGCTCGACGAATTCGACAAAAATCTCGATTTGCGCAACCTGGTCTTGCAGTATCTACACCTCGTTCTGACGCAGGTTTCGCAATCGGCGGTTTGCAATCGCTTCCACACACTGGAAGAGCGCCTGTGTAGATGGTTGTTGATTAGCCGGGAAATCATAGATTCGGACGAAATCCCACTGACTCAGGAACTTCTTTCGCAAATGCTGGGGGTCGCCCGGACGGGGGTCACGATGACGGCCGGTATTCTCCAGCAATCGGGGCTGATTCGCTACCGCCGCGGGCGGATCACTATTTTGGATCGTGAGGCTCTGGCCGACGCTTCATGCGAGTGTTATCGCATCGTGAAACAAGAATTCGATCGGTTCATCAAATGCTGACCATCGCTTTACCCCCGCTTTTCAACTGAATGTCTGGTACAAGACAGACACGTTGCAGGCAACACATCTACACTAAACGGTTTTTGAAAGTCCACATTTGGTCGATGCTCGAATTGTGCCCCGTTCAGTCGGCCTGGGACGGCCGTGCAGCGATGTGCCGATTCAAGATAGACGACGACGTTGAAATCAATACCGTAATCTTTTCAAAACACACTGGACGAAAGGGCCGAATCACGAAGGTCCTTCCGAGCAGGCAGCAGACGCCGACGCTGGACCGGTATATCGTGCGTGTGAGC
>QHXD01000234.1:0-3160 GCA_003223895.1 Acidobacteriota bacterium | reverse complement strand
AATCATCCCGGCAGTTTCAGTCTTATCGAGTGTAATGATTGACGTCGACAAATCTCGCTTTCGCGTAAAACCCGGCGGAAAAGTTCGGCTGTCGGAGTACGATCCGGCAGATACGAGCCTCATGCCCGACAGGGCGAAAGCCGACGTGAAGACTCAAAAAGATCTCTTGAAACTGCAAGATCTTCAGGATCGCTTCTATGCGGAACATCAAAGGGCACTCTTGATCGTGCTTCAGGGAAAGGATACGAGTGGCAAGGACGGCACGATCAAACATGTAATGAGAGGTCTCAACCCGCAGGGCTGCACGGTTGTGTCTTTCAAGGTTCCGGTAGGGGATGAATTGGATCATCACTTTCTGTGGCGGGTCGAACGTGCCATGCCTCGCCATGGGCACATTGGCGTATTCAACAGGTCCCATTATGAGGACGTGCTTGCAGCGCGGGTTCACGACCTGGTGCCCAAGAAAGTCTGGCAAAAACGTTACGACCAGATCAATCGATTCGAGCAACTCGAGAGTGAACTGGATACCGTCATTTTGAAATTTTTCCTTCACATCAGCAAAGACGAGCAGAAAGAGAGGCTCGAAGAACGCCTCCGATCTCCGAGGAAGAAATGGAAGTTTTCGCCGCTCGACGTCAAGGAGCGTGAGCTTTGGGACGACTATCAGGATGCATATGAGGACGTTCTCAACAAATGCAGCACGAAATCGGCTCCCTGGTACGTCATTCCCGCCGATCATAAATGGTTCCGCAATTCGATGGTCGCAACAATTGTTGTCGAGAAGCTGAAATCGCTCAGCCCTAAATATCCGCGACCCAAAGCGGACCTGTCGAAGATACGAATCGACTAAACCAATTCACGAATTGACGCGCGGCTAAAAAAGTCGTGTAATCGAGGGCTGGACAAAGGCTCAATAACTTTTCTTTGGAAATATAGGAGGACGTTATGCCGCTTCGTTTGGGGGCGACTGCTCCCGATTTCACTGCAGAGACGACAGAGGGCAGGATTAAGTTCCACGATTGGATCGGTGACAAATGGGCGATGTTGTTCTCACATCCCAAGGACTTCACGCCTGTTTGCACGACCGAGCTAGGCTATGTAGCGAAGCTCAAACCGGAGTTCGACAAACGGAACGTGAAGGTCATCGGTTTGAGTGTGGATTCGGTAGAGGACCATAAGAAGTGGTCCAAGGACATCGAGGAGACTCAGGGAGTTGGGCCGAACTATCCGATGATCGGCGATCCGGAACTCCAGGTCGCCAAGTTGTATGACATGCTTCCCGCGGAAACCACAGGCGCCGCATCAGGTCGAACGGCGGCCGATAACGCCACTGTTCGGAACGTCTATATCATCGGCCCGGACAAAAAGATCAAACTGATGATCACCTATCCAATGACCACAGGCCGCAATTTCGACGAGATCCTCCGCGTGATCGACTCGATCCAGTTGACCGCCGCGCACAGAGTGGCCACGCCGGCGAACTGGAAAGAAGGCGGCGACTGCATTATTGTGCCGGCCGTAAGTGACGAAGAAGCCAAGGCCAAGTACCCCCAGGGGTGGAAAACGCTCAAGCCATACCTCCGGCTCGTCAAACAGCCGAAGTAAGCGATGAAGTACTCACTGTAGCGGCGGTCTATGAAGGTGTGAATGAATTGCAGGTCAGGCCGCATTCCCCTCCTTATGAAGGAGGGGTGGCCGTGCCATCAAGAAAAAGGACCCGTTCCGAAATGGCACGGACGGGGTGGTCGCTCACAAGTTACGTTGCGGAATGCGTTTTGAAACATGGTGCGTGAGCGACCACCCCGTCTGCGCCTTTTAAAGGTGGCTTCGCAACATTTTTATTGATGGCGCAGCCACCCCTCCTCTTTGAGGAGGGGAATACACTCGGCGAATTCATTCACGGCTGCTTCTAGAAATACCGGCGGTCATATGACCGCCGGTTTCTCGCGGAATCAAAGAAAAAACCGGCGGTCATAGACCGCCGCTACAGTTTGGTCTGCATGAAACGCTTCAGCTTTTTGATCGCACGCTCATCTCGTTTGTAAAACGTCCACTGCTTGATTCGCTTCGCTCGCAGGAATCCCGCGTCTACCAGAAGGTTCAGATGTTCACTCGCAGTAGGTTGACTCACCTACAGTTTGCGGGCAATGAAAAGCCCACAGACTCCATCCTTCACCAGATCTCCATCCACTTGCGGCGGGAAATGCTTCCGAGGCGCCTGCAGCCACTGGAGAATCCGGCGTCTGGGATCGCTGGCAATGGCGCGAAAAGCGAAGTCGATATCCATATGGTAATTAGGCAACTGCCTAAGTATAATTTCCTCTCGTGGCCGTCAGCGACGAAAAAATGATTTCCACCAACTGGCCCGCCAGTCGTGAACAGATTGCGACTGTGGCGCGGCAGATCCGTCCATATGTCCGGCGAACCCCGGTTCTCGAGGTCGCCGGAGCGGATGTCGCTGTCGCGGTCAATTCCATCATCTTCAAGCTGGAACTGATGCAACATGCAGGATCATTCAAGGCGCGCGGCGCATTCACGAACATGCTGACGCGCGAGGTCCCGCAGGCGGGGGTTGTCGCAGCATCAGGCGGCAATCACGGAGTTGCTGTAGCTTACGCTGCCCGAACTCTCGGATGGCCCGCGACAATCTTTGTGCCTTCTGTGGCCTCTCGTACCAAGCTGGCGCGTATTGAAGGTTATGGAGCGACTCTCAAAATTGCCGGAGATCGATACGCTGATGCTCTTGCGGCAAGCGAAGAGTGGGCGCTTCGCTCAGGTGCGCTTCCCATTCATGCATACGACGCGAAGGAGACGATCACCGGGCAGGCCACCCTCGGCATGGAGCTTCAGGAACAATGCGCGGATCTCGACACACTGCTGGTCGCGGTCGGCGGCGGCGGGCTGATCTCCGGAATTGCCTGCTGGTATGGAGGAGCGATCCGGGTCGTTGGTGTCGAGCCCGAAGCGGCGCCCACAATGACGCGAGCGCTGGAAGCCGGACGGCCGGTGGATTCTCCGGCGGGTGGAATTGCGGCAGACTCGCTCGCTCCGAAGCGCGTCGGAGAGCTGGTTTTTCCAATCGTTCAGCGCTTCGTCGACAGGGTTCTGCTCGTTTCCGATGAGCAGATCGTTGCCGCGCAGCAAAGACTCTGGGATTCCT
>QHXD01000233.1 GCA_003223895.1 Acidobacteriota bacterium | reverse complement strand
GCAATTCCTCCTTGCGCTGATCACCAAGCGGCAATCTTGCCAGAAGGGCTTCAAGAGCCGCCTGGTCTTTCACATTGAGCGCTTCCTTCAACTCGGTAATTTGCGCTTCGGGCATCTTGTCCACGATGCCGCCGAAGAAATCCACGCTTCCCAGATTGATCTGAAGCCCTTGAACACCGAGCTTCTCGAATGTTTCCACGGCGATCAGCAGGATTTCGACGTCTGCCGACTTTCCCGCCCCGCCGTAATGCTCAATTCCAATCTGGGCAAATTCCCGCTGCCTGCCGCCCTTCGGTCGTTCGAAACGCAACACCTCGCCGGAATAGAAAAGCCGTATGGGCTTCGGGGACGAAACCAGGCGCGTGGCAACCGTCTTGGCCACGAGTGAAGTAAATTCCGGGCGCAGCGCCAGGATGTTTCCTTCGCGATCGATGAACCGATAGATTTGTTCCTCCGGCCCTGTGCCCATGCCTTTGATGAAGACATCGTAGTAGTCGAAAATCGGGGGAATGATTTCTTCATACGACCAGCCCTCGAAGACCGAGCAGATCACGCGTTCGAGAACGCGCCGCCGGCGGGCGGCGCGTCCGATCAGGATCTGTGTCCCCGGAGGGATCTGGGTATAAGCCTTCATCCGATGAGACTCTTGCGATACATCAATTCCGCGTTCAGGATTGCGGCGCCCGCGGCGCCCCGAATTGTGTTGTGGCTGAGCACGCGGAATTTGTAATCGAGAACGCCACACGCGCTGACGGGACCGACAACAATAGCCATTCCCTGACCACGATCACGATCCAGCCGTGGCTGGGGACGCTGCACATGAGACTCCAGAATCATGACGGGCTTTGGAGCCGAAGGCAGAGCGAGCTCGTCGATTGGCGACGTGAAGTCGCGAATCGCCGCCTCGACTTGTTCACGCGACGCTTTCGTCCCGAGTTTCACCGACACGGCTTCCAGATGCCCATCGCGAACATTGACACGATGCGTCATCGCGCTCATCCGAATCGGAGCGTTGACGAACTGGTTATCGCGCCACCGGCCGAGAATTTTCAGCGACTCGGTTTCAATTTTGCGATCCTCGCCGCCCATATCGATCGCCGGGAGAACGTTATCGATGATGTCGAGCGAAGCAACGCCCGGATAGCCCGCGCCCGAGAGAGCCTGCATTGTCACCACATGCACCGCTTCGAGCTTGAATTTCCGATCCAGCGCCGCTATCGGGAAAACCAGACCGATTGCGGAGCAGTTCGGATTGGTCACAATGAACCCTCGGCTGCCGATGCGTTTTTTCTGAAGGTCGAGCGCATCGAGATGATCCGGATTGATTTCAGGAATAACCAGCGGCACATCCGCTTTCATGCGATGACTGCCCGCATTGGTAACCACGGCGAGGCCGGCTTTTGCCATCTGAAGTTCGGTCTCTTCTGCAACGGACGATGGTAGGCCGGACAACACAAAATCGCAGTCCAGACCGGGCTGGCAGGGCTGCACGGTCATCCGGGCGACAGGCTCGGGAATCGGCGTCTCCAATCCCCAACGTGTAGCCTGGGCATAGTTTTTGCCCGCCGAGTTGTCCGATGCCGCAACAGTCGAGACTTCAAACCAGGGATGCCGCTCCAGCAGTTGAATCATGCCCTGGCCGACGGTTCCCGTAGCCCCAAGAATTCCAACTCTAAGCTTCTTCATACGATGACTCTTCCTTCGTTATCGATATTCACTAAATGCGAACTTGCTTTCACTCCATGCCTCTCAAATACACCCGCAATTGCCCGGCCGACGTTTTCCGCGTCTGCCGGCTTCGCCAATGCCAGGACCGTAGGACCGGCGCCGCTCAATGCGACCGCGATCAGGCCGGGGGTCTCGAGGTCGAGAATTTCTTCGAGCCCTGGTATCAACGGTGCTCGGTAGGGCTGATGAATGCGGTCGCGCATGGCTTCGCGCAACATTGCCCAGTCGCCTGTGGTCAGCGCCGCGATAGTGAGCGCGGAACGCTGAATGTTGTAGACCGCATCTTTCCGTGAGTAAGACTGCGGCAAAACGGCGCGCGCCTTCTCGGTTGAAAGCTCGAATGCCGGGATAACAACGATGGGTCGAATTCCCTCGGGAACTGTAAGCTTCGCGATCAGCACGTCGCCGTCGGCCGCCACGGCGGCGGCCACGAGGCCGCCTCGAAGCGCAGCCGCGAGATTGTCGGGATGCGGTTCGAATTCGAAGGCGTAACGAAAGATTTCCTGCTCGGAGAGCTTGTCTTCAGTCAACAACTCGTAGCAGGTGATGCCGGCAATGATCGCCGCCGCGCTGCTGCCCATCCCGCGAGCCAGCGGGATCTCGTTATCGATCGTCATCCGGAACGCCGGCAATTCCCGATCGCGTTGCTTCGCGACGCTCGCCGCGACGCGGACGATCAAGTTATCCGGCGTAGTCGGGATCAGTTCAGCGCTAACACCCCGGGCAGCTATCTCGCTTTTGTCTCCTGCCTGGAGACTGATTTTCAAATACCTTTGCAGCGCCAGGCTGAGGGCATCAAACCCTGCACCCAGATTCGACGTGCTGGCCGGCACTCGGAATGAATCACTGCCGCTCATACAGAATACGACTTCTCGTCGAAGACTTCCGCGGGAGCACGGTGGCCCGTCCAGATCTCGAATTGCCGGGCCGCCTGTGCGAGAAACATAGTCGTGCCCTGAATGACCGTTTTTCCCTGGTCCGCAGCGGATCTCAGCAGGCGCGTTATGGGCGGATTATAGACCATATCAAGTACTACATTCGCATGAATCGGGCCATGGACGGGCGAAGCATCGACGGCCGGAAACATCCCGACCGGGGTGGCGTTGATCAGCAGATCGCATCGATAGTTGGAAGCGTCTGCAACCTCTTGCCTCGACAGGGTTCGGACACTCTTCGCTCCCTTAACCGCCACGATGGCCGCTTTTGCCGCTCCTCCACGGCCGAGGATGACAACGGTCTTGTCCACGGGATCAAAGGCCGCCGACGCCAGTGCGGCGCGCACTCCATGAACGTCCGTGTTGTCGCCAATCCATTGACCGTTGCGCTGAAAGACAGTATTCACCGCGCCGGCCTCGAGAGCTTCGGGAGTCTGGTCGTGCAGAAAAGGAATGACAGCCGTCTTGTGTGGAATAGTAACGGAGAATCCCTCGATCCCAATGGCTCGTGCATTCTCGAAAAAGTCCTTTACCGACGGAACCGGAAACTTCAGGTACACGAAATCCAGGTCCAACTTGTCGAAGGCCCGATTGTGAATGACCGGTGAAAGCGAATGACCCAACGGATTTCCCACGATGCCGATCAGCTTTGTCTCGCGACCTACCTTGCCGAATCGATAAACGTCGCGCATTTCGCGGACGGTCATCTGGCCGGGGGCCGAGCTGATCGTCGAAGCCGCATAGGTCAGGAAGGAGCCGCGCGCCGGGCCGATGACGCGCGTGATCTGACCGATGTCCCCCATTCCCGTGACGATCACCGGTTTCGACCACTGGTGGGAGCTCAATGCGAGGAGTCTTCGATTGTCGGCCCACGAGTTGACAAACGTCGCGACCTTGGCGATCTGCGCAGCGCTTGCGCATGCGCGGCTGAGAACCGAATCGATGTCTGCAGGAGTGGCCGCAAAATCATGGAACGAGCCGATCACTTCGGCTCCGGCCATCGGCTTTGCGAACCGATAATCGAGATCGGCGAATCGCGCGCCGTTGTGGACGGCGTTCTCCAGAATTCGAGTTTCCTCTTCGATGGATCCCTGGAATTGCCCGCCACGCTCTTTTCCCCGGCAGGTTGCAATGACGGGCAGCGGAAGCCGGTCCCACCGCGTGTGTATGGATTGCTGGGGCTCTTTCAAGTAGTCGAGGCGGACTTCCACGCAGTCTGCGCCGGAGACATCGGCAGAAAAGATGTCGTCCAGGCTCGCTGGTGTAAGAGAAACGCACAGACCCGCCATTCGCATTTCAAGAAAACAACTCCGTACTGAGATAGCGCTCGCCGGTGTCGGGCAGAATGGCGAGCAAACGTTTTCCGCGGCCCAGCTCCTGGGCAACCGTGCAGCTGGCGTGAAGTATCGCTCCCGAGGAGATCCCGCAAAGAATCCCCTCTTGCTCCGCAAGACGGCGCGCAGCATTTCGCGCGTCGTCGTACGAAACCGGGATGAACCGATCCACAATTTTTCTATTGAAAACTTCGGGGATGAAGCCTGCGCCAATGCCCTGGATCTTGTGAGGGCCCGCCTTTCCGCCGGAGAATACCGGCGACTCAGCCGGTTCAATGGCGAAAACTTTTAGCGATTTGATCTTCTGTTTCAGGATTTCACCCGTGCCTGTTGCCGTGCCGCCGGTACCGAGCCCAACGACGAGCGCATCGAGTTTCTCCCCGAGAACGTCGAGAATTTCTTTCGCCGTCGTTTTGCGATGTACCTCCGGGTTTGCCGGATTTCGAAACTGCTGCGGCATGAAGTAATCCGGATGCTGACGAACGAGTTCTTCCGCTTTGTCGATGGCACCCTGCATCGCTTCTGCGCGAGGCGTAAGGACGACCTGCGCGCCATAGGCGCGCAACAGAGTAACGCGCTCCACACTGTATTCCTCGGGCATCGTCAGGATCACCCTGTAACCTTTGGCCGCTCCCACCATCGCAAGACCGATTCCCGTATTGCCGCTTGTCGGCTCCACAATGGTCCCGCCCGGCTTCAGGCGGCCTTCCCGTTCGGCCGCTTCGATCATACTCAGTCCGATCCGGTCCTTCACACTGCCGCCGGGATTGAAAGACTCGAGCTTCACCAGCATCTCTGCCCATCCGTCCCGGGGCATCCGATTCAATCGGACGATGGGCGTCTGTCCTATGACCTGTGCAATGTTGTCGTAAATTCTCGCATCCATGGAAACGACCGAGGATACCATAAATGACCGCAAATTGCTTTATCTACTACATTTAGTTGACGGACGGATGCGCTTCTGCTACGAATAGTAGGCTTATGAGAACTCTGTTTGCCGCTTTGCTCCTTGGTACGACCACTTTGGGCCAGGCGCCGGCACAGACGCCTTCCAAAGGCGTTCCCGCACAGGGACCGCCGCCCAAGAATCTGACACAACGTGCGGACGGACACTTCAGCGCCAATCCGGATCCATCGAATCCGGAGAAGTTTGAAATTCGAATCGTCAAGATGGGTGACACGCTCTCTCTCATCGCAGCGGAAGTTTTGAAGAATCCACGATTGTGGCCGCAGCTCTGGGAGCAGAACGAGCACATCATCAATCCTCACTGGATTTATCCGAACGACAAGATTCTGATACGTCCGGTGATTCAGATCACAGAAGCGACTCCGCCCGCACCCGAGCCACCACCGGCGCCAGAGCCGCCTGCGCCGCCTGCGCCCGCACCGGAGCCGGCCCCCCCAGTAGAGGCCGGTCCGCCACCAGCGAGGGTTCCAGTCCCGGCGCCTGCGGCTCCTGTGGCCACATCAGCGCCTGTTGTTGTAACGGGTTTTGCGCTGGACCAGCGAAGACCGGCACTATTGTTCAGGTTTTGTGCGCAGGTCGCCGATTCCGCAGAACCTCAAGGTAGTTTTAAAGTTCGATGCGTCGGGAAGCGTGCTGGCGAGCGACGGGGATTACGTTTATCTCAGTCAGGGCTCTGAGGATGGGATTGCGGTCGGCACCAGTTACCAAGTGATCCGGCCCACGACCACTATTACGAATCCAAGCGGGAGAACGAAGGCAGCTCAAGACCTCGGAATGCATTACCTCGACGTTGGGCAGCTCCGCGTGGTCATCGCGCAGCCGGAGTTTTCGCTGGCGCGTGTCGTACGAAGCTGCCAGGACGCCGCCCAAGTCGGAGACATTCTGATTCCCTTCGAGCCGATCGTGCTTCCGCCCAGGGACCGGCCGCGCCCTTTCAGTCCAACGATGACGGTGACAGGACGCATCAAAGCGTCGATCGTAACCACACTTTCCGTGCTCCTCAA
>QHXD01000266.1 GCA_003223895.1 Acidobacteriota bacterium | reverse complement strand
CGTTTGGTTTGCCCCGGACGGGCAGAGGAAGACTCTTCCTCCAAAGCGAGGATCGCCACGATAACCTTTTCACGTTCGCGAGCAGGTAATGCTTTTACTCGTTTGATTAGCTCCGCCACACTCATACCGCTACCGTAACGCGGTTCGAGTTAGAACACAAGTCTATGACCGGTCGCGGCGCCGCCGCTCGACCGCGCGAATGTGGTTACGAGATCGACGCCGAGACCTTATTCATCCAACAACGTCCAGAAATTCCTGGCGGGAAGAGTGGCGGGAAGCATAAAATATCTTTGCAACCGATTGGGAACATTAACTCGTTCGATTCCCTTTGGGGCTATGGATGGGAATCGAACGGGGTTCGATTCCCATCTTAAGCATATCGAACTGAATCCAAAGAGTATCCCCGCGAGCCTTCCCGCCACGCCCTCTCAACCCCAGTTGTTTGCACGGTCGAATCGTTACACAGCTCTGTGTTTGCGAGTGCAGACATCGGATCTGAACAACCTCACCGTGACCTGCTATCAACAAGGCTTGACTCCGGAAGAGATTGCAGGCGGTATCGCGATCCGATAATACTTGCCGCGGACGAACTCTCGATTCGGCTGAATACGCGATTTGCAGCGCTTAGTTTATAAATTCAAACCAGTTCCCGGATGCACAACCCGAAATCATGCTCTCTCCCGCTCCGCGCGGGAGAGAGCGTGCGGCCTAAGCTACACGGCGACGCGCGTCACCGAATCACTCCAGTCGGAGTAACCACCGGCCTTCTTCACCGCACGAGCCTGAAAAACATAGGTCGTGGCCGGCTTCAAACCGGAGATGGTCGACGGCGACTTGATGATCTTGCCGATTGCCTGAGTCGTCCAGGCGCCCGGAACACCATCGGTGCCCAACAGCGCCCAGCGGATTTCATAACTGGCCGCATCTGGATACTTCATCAGACTGACCCGCATGTCCCCGCTGTCCGGTCCCGGCTCGATCTTGCGGATCGACTCGGAAGCCGGCGGCGTTGTTGTCCGTATGGAGGATTTGGCTGTGAAACCGCTGGACAGGAAAATCGTTACGTCGTCCTTGCAGTTCGCTTCGGCATAGTGCGCGAGCTGCGTCAGGAGCTTCACAACGACGTCCTTCTGCGCTTTCTTCTGAGCGATGGCTTTCTTGCCACCGTCCACAGCCGCCGCAATAGCAGCCGCCAGCGAGTCGTTGGCCGATTTCAGCGTGGCTGGATCGACTGGCGGCGCCGGCGCCTGCGGAGGCGTGTAGTTCGGGTTGTTGTAGATTTCCGTGAAGATGTGCGTGGAGGTCGATAAAACCACCTCCGCCGTCAAGGTACGGAAATTCAACAGGGATTTGATCGGATGCTGTCTTTTCATAGTCATGGAACCTCTCTTTCTTTAGTTGTTAACGGTTTAACCGGCGCGTGGAAAAACAGAGGCTGAACTCAATCAACTCAAGAAGGGCAACCGGACCTTCCCCTCTACTGTGAAGATGCTTCTGACCCCCGATTTGTAACGCGCCCTGGAAAATTTCTTTCGAAGGGAACACGGTCGCGCGAAGCGCGCCGCATTGCGGTTAGATGGTTGCTGTCCGGTAAAATCTCTTTTCCACGTAAGAACGGTGCATGCAGACGAGCAAACGCGTTTGCTAATTAAAAGATGCGTTTGCTGGCCTGGAAACGGATTTCCTGATTAGCAACGGCCTTTGCTGGCCTGGAAATGAATTTCCTGATTAGCAATGACGTTTGCTAGCTTGGAAATGAATTTCCTGATTAGCAATGGCGTTTGCTGGCGTGGAAACGAACTTCCTGATTAACAATGACGTTTTCTAGCTTGGAAATGAATTTCCTGATTAGCAACGGCGTTTGCTGGCGTGGAAACGAACTTCCTGATTAACAATGACGTTTTCCAGCTTGATAGAATGCGTCGCAATGTCCAGGCGATATCTCCTTTTTCTTACTGCGATGCTCGCGTGCACCGTATGGAGCCAGCCGGCCCCGTCCGATCCCGCAGCCGAAGTGCTGGCCCTCGAACCCAAGATCGAAGACGCGGTTGTGCGAGGCGACGTCGCTTTTGTCGACAGCGTTCTCGCTCCCGACTTCAGCTTCGTGCATGGCGATGGCTGGACCCTGGGCGGAAAGCCGCTGGCCAGCGATGACAAAGCGGCATTCCTGAAGAGGGTTGCCGACAAGGAGTATCTGGTTCACGACCTCGATGGGGTGAAAGCCGAGGTACACGGCGACATCGTCATCACCTACGGACGATACCTCAGCTTGTATATGCCCAAACCCCAAAACGCGATTCCGAACGCCACTCCGGGGAAGTTGAACTCGATATGGTTCGAGCGGGTCTATGCAAAACGCAACGGGCAGTGGCAGTTCGCGGATAAGCGGTATAAGCAGGGAGCGACAACTATGGGGGGCCGGACAATGTCCCAGTCTGCGTCTTATGTCAATCTTCGGGTGGCTGTCGGCCGGGCGCGCGGCCTTGCGATCCTGTGGAGGCCAACGGTGATGCCATAGATCAGTAAAACACTCCGACAGAGGACAAACGAACCGAAAAACCTACAGGAGGTCATATGATGAGCCAAGCTTTCAGGACCAGTCTTTTGATCATGTTGACGCTACTAGCCGTTCCCTTCGGTGCGGTAACCGAAGTAGCGAGGGCTAGGGGCGCCCGCTTCACGGAGGGTCGCGCTCGCGTCGACGAGACCCTGGTATGGAACCAAGTAATGCTCGACGCCATCGTCGCAAGCACACTCGGCAATCCGCAGACCATACGCGTGGCGGCGACTGTAAACACTGCCATGTTCGACGCGCAGAACAGCATAGGGCAACAGAGATATCGGCCGATCTTCGTGACCGATCGGGCGCCGCGCGGAACTCACCGTCGCGCTGCGATCGTTCAGGCGGCCTACGTGACGTTGAAATCGTTCTATCCGGCGCAACTGAGCCGCTTCGACGAGCAGCGCGCTCTGTCTCTCGCCGAGTTCGATGGCGACGACTGGCTAGAAGTCCAGCGCGGCATCGACTGGGGCGAAAACGTCGCGAACCAAATCTTGGCGTGGCGTCAGACCGACGGCTTCAGCGACCCTGTACCTCCGTTCACCGGTGCCGGCGCAGTCGTCGGCCAGTGGGAGTCTGCAACCGGCACCAGCATGTCGAACGGCAACATCTCCTTCACAGCGCCGTTTGTGCTGACCAGCAACACGCAGGCCCAGTCGGCCTTTCCGCGGCCATGGGCGACCCTCAACAGTCCGGAGTATGCCAGGGACTTCAACGAGGTCGCGACGATGGGTGTGAGAAGCGGCTCGGCTCGGACCTTGGACCAAACGCACATTGCGTTCTTCTTCAACGGCTACGCCACTAACGACTATGTCGAAGCGGCCATTCAGCTCGCCCGGAATCACCGGACCTCACGCCGCGAGAACTCGCGCATCTTCGCGCTGCTCACCATCGCAATGCACGACACCTCGGTGACCGTGTTCCGCGCCAAGCGCGACTTCGCGATGAATCCCGCGGACGTCACTTGGCGGCCGATTCTCGCCATTCCGAAGGCGGCTCTCGACGGCAACCCGGACACGGCCCCGATCTCCGGCTGGGTTCCGCTCATCACGACACCGAATCACCCCGAGTACCCGGCCTCGCACCCAGGATCGCACGGCGCCGGCTCCCGCGTGCTCCAGCACTTCTTCGGCGACCGCAATGAGTTCGAAATTCACCCCGCATTCAACACCATCTTCCCGGGACCTCCTGATGTCCAGCCGAGGCACTACTCGCGCATCTCGGACATGGCGCAAGAAGGCATCGATGCGCGCACTTACGGCGGCATGCACTTCCGCGGCTCGAGCAATGCCACGGCAAGAGTGGGCGCCCAGATCGCCGACTACATCCTCAAAAACGCCGCCCAACCGATCCCGCGGCGATGATTGACGATCACGGATTTCGGCCGCCGGGTCACTCCGCCAATTCCACGGCATCCTGGACCAAATTTCGGCGGCAGCCGGCCACTGGCGTGGCTGCGGCCGCCGCCGCCGCTTGGCTAAAATATATGAGGCGCGCCATTCAGTCCTTTAGCGGGAAGTGGCTATCCAGAAAAGTGCCCTAACAATGACTTGCCGCTGTGCGTGCCGGATTAGTAACGATCAGTCGTCTTGTGTTAAGCATAGGAGAAATGAACGCGGTTTTCCATCCCGAGCCGATCCTGGAATTATGTGGACGCGAGTGATGGAATACCCGATTCCAGGCGCAGGATTGCATCGGCCGGTGCTGCGCGGGCGTTTTTCGGGCGCACACGAATTTGAACACACAGGATTGTCGTAGGAGGATGAAGCATTGGACGGGTCGGAGGCACACCTCAGCGAAGGTGGCCCGCTTGGCCATCACAATTCGGCGATTTCGAGGCGTCGGTTCCGCGAGCGGGAGCAACCGGAGGTGGCCGTGAGGGCAGGCCGAGACAGTCGAGAATCTTGCGAGCGACAGAGGGATCTTCGATAGCGGCAAGAATACGCATCCGGCCGCCGCAGCGTGGACATCCCAGCACATCCACGGCGAAAATTCTCGCCATCAATTGGGACCAGCTGTAATTGCGCGCATGCGGCTTTTCTTTTTCGGAGCTGTCTCGATGTCCGTAGGATTCCGTGTGAGACGCTGGAGGCGGGACCGGGACGATGGAGGGCCGCTGTTTCGCCGCTGAAGCCAGGATCCCGAAATACCTCACCAGATGGAAACGCGGCGCGGGCACCAGGGCCACCAGCTTCTCGACCAATTCATCATCGCTCATGATCACGTGCGTTGTGCCGTCGCGCCAGGGTGTTTTCATCCGATACGCGAGGCGGCCGCCGGGAAGACGCTCCAGACGCTCGACAGCCAGTGGAGGTCTCAACATATAGCGGCACAAATTTTCCAGCGTTGCTCGCTGATGGGCCGGTAAGCTCACATTCGCATGAACGCTGAACCCATCGACATTGGCGCAACGCCGCGCGGATGGTTCCGGATCTTGGGATTCTCCGCTGCCACCCCAGGTGCGGAGGCGTTTACCGGTGTTCGGCCCCGTAGCGATGCGCCCGCGCACTGCGTGGGCATATAACCCGGCGAGCCACGGCGTGTCTCGCATCAGCGGATCCTCGGCTTCGCCGTCGTCTGACGCGCCGATTCCGTTCTTCCTCCACAGCGCCTGCGTGCGGCGGGATACCGTTTCGGCGACGGCGGCGACGTCCGGGTCATCCGGCGCACGCAAGGGATAGAAGCGCGGGGTTTCTCCTTCCACTCCCGCGAATACCCCGTCCAGCACGAGAACATGGGCGGATAAGCGGTATAAGCAGGGAGCGACAACTATGGGGGGCCGGACAATGTCCCAGTCTGCGTCTTATGTCAATCTTCGGGTGGCTGTCGGCCGGGCGCGCGGAGGATTTAAGACGAGAATTTCGGGCGGACGGCGGATTCAAGGCAACGTCGCGTTTGGCGCAAACACACGGATCCCAACTGTGTTGTTACGGCGACGTTCAGAACGAGTCCATCTGGCGTGTGAAGTCCGAGACGGCGGGGGCTACCGGCGGGGCGCG
>QHXD01000265.1:7650-12330 GCA_003223895.1 Acidobacteriota bacterium | reverse complement strand
TGGTGCTGTATCTCGTCTTCCGGCTGGTCATGCCTTCAGGTGGATACGCGCGGCGTCCATTCCTTGAAATCGGCGGCGAGGCGATCGTGATCCCTACCGTGGAGACGCTCAAGCGGCTGACGCTACCGGTGGCTGTCGTCTTCGGGTTTTTCTTCGGGCTCACATTCAGTTCGGATTGGAACATCTATACATTGTTCGTGAACCGGGTCTCGACTGTTTCCGTGTCCGATCCGATTTTCCAGCGGCCTATCTCGTTCTACCTGTTTACACTGCCGGTTCTCGAAAACGTCACCGCGTGGTTTCTGTCCATCTGCGTCATTGGCCTTCTGGCGTCCATCCTGCTTTCAGTGATCGACATGACGGCCGCGTTCCGTGGCGTCTCCCTCGGCGTGAGCCTGCTTTTGCTGGCGATGGCCGCCCAAACATATGTGAGCAGATACACGCTCATACTCACTGAGAACAACCTCTTCACAGGAATTCGATACGTTGACGACAAAATCGTTGTGCCCGGCTTGTGGTTCGTGATTGCCGCACTGATCATGGGCGCAGCTGTGGCGGCCGCGAACATCCGGCTGGCAAGGATCCGCAATATCGGTGTGGCGGTGGCAATACCGGCATTGACGTACCTGGTGGCGGGAATTCTCGCTCCGGGCTACGTCACGAATTTCGTCGTGCGTCCCAACGAGTTGGTGCGCGAAACGCCTGAGAAAGGCGTTCGCCCTCGACCGCATCGAAGAGGTTCCTTTCGAACCGCGCCTTACAAACGCTGTGTTCGATCCGGCCGCCCATGCGGACACACTCGACAATGTGCGGCTTTGGGACTGGCGGGCGCTTCAGTCAACACTGCGTCAGATCCAGGAAATCCGAAGCTATTACGATTTTCCCGATATCGACGTGGACCGCTACACGATCGACGGCAAGACGCAGGCGATGATGCTCGCGGTCCGTGAGCTCAGCCTGGACAAGTTGGCCGCGGGCTCGAAAAACTGGGTGAACGAGCGGTTGATTTACACGCACGGTTACGGCATCACGATGAATCCCGTGAGCCGCTTTACCAAGGAAGGCTTGCCCGAGTTCGTTCTGTCCAACATGCCCGTCGAAAGCACGCAGAAAGATGTTCGTGTCACGCGGCCCGAAATCTATTTCGGCGAGATCACCAACTGGCCCGTCTACGTCAAAACCGGCCAGAAGGAGTTCAATTACCCCGAAGGGGATGCGAACAACTACACCACATACGAAGGTACCGGCGGGATTCGAATGGGTTCGTTTTTCCGCCGGCTGCTGCTGGCCTGGACGGTCGGCGATATTACGAAAGTGCCGTTTTCAGATGACGTCAAGGCGGACAGCATGCTCTTGATGCGCCGAAATATCCGCGAGCGCGTCTCCGAGCTGGCGCCTTTCCTGGAATTCGATGACGATCCTTATATAGTCATCGGCACGGACGGCGCACTCTACTGGATCATGGACGCCTTCACGACATCCGACCGCTATCCCTACGCCCGGCACATCAACTTCCGCAATCGGCCGCTCAATTACATCCGCAACAGCGTCAAGGCCGTCATCGACGCGTACAACGGCACCGTTCGCTTTTATGTCTTCGATCCGGACGATCCCCTGATTCAGTCTTACCAGAAGATGTTTCCCTCGCTCTTCTCATCCGCCGGTCAGATGCCCGATTTCCTGCAGCGCCATGTGCGCTATCCGGAATTGCTGTTTCGGGCCCAGGCAGCGATCTACTCCACCTACCACGTCGAGAATGAACAGGTTTTCTACAACAGGGAAGACGTGTGGACAGTTGCCCAGCAAGGCCGCACTCAACAGGGGCCGAAATCGGCAGACACAATCGAGCCGTTCTTCATTCTGACGCGATTTCCCGCCAGCAAAGAATTGGAATTCGTTTCAATCCTTCCGTTCACGCCTGCAAATCGCAATAACCTGATCGGCTGGCTGGGCGGTCGCAGCGACGGCGATAAGTACGGCACGTTGCGGGCTTACCGGTTTCCCAAGACTCGGTTTGTCGATGGCCCGCTGCAGATACAGGCGCGGATCGATCAGGATCCGCAACTTTCGTCACAGCTGACGCTTTGGAACCAGCAGGGCTCGACAGTCATCCGGGGCAATCTTCTCGTTATTCCACTCGATGACATCTTGCTGTTCGTCGAACCCATGTACCTTCAGGCCGAGCGAAGCCCCATGCCCGAGTTGCGTCTGGTAGTTCTGGCTACTCAGGATCGGCTGGCATACGCCCCGCGGTTTGCCGATGCACTCTCGCAACTGCTTACAGGCCGCGCTGCGCCGGCCGCAGCGCCATCCCAGGGTGCGGAACAGACCACAGCGAAAAACGAATCGGGGTCCGTTCAGTCGCTGATTCGCCGCGCGAACCAGGCCTTCTCGGACTATCAGCGGCTGACCGCCGAAGGTAAGCTCGGTGAGGCGGGAGTCAAACTCGATGAGCTCAAGCAAACCCTTCAGGAATTGAATCGGCAGGAATTAAAGTAACAATAAACATGAAGCCCGCCAAGCATATGTAGGCGCCGGCTTTAGCCGGCGCCTACAAGCCCTTCGCAAACTCCATTGCAATACGCGGAGCGTCCGGATTGTCTTCGTGCTTGATGTATGCAAAGACTTCCGTCCCCTGGTCGGCCCAACCCCGAAGCCGCCGTTGCCACTCCAGCCGCTGTTCCGGGCTGTATTCGGACCTTCGCAGCCGAACGTACGTAAAACCGGCCGTCAGTTCCATGGGTGTCGTGTGGTCGTCCGCATCGTGGATGCACAGGGCTACATTAAATTTTCGCAGCAATCGATAGACATCCTCGTTGAACCACGAGTCGTGACGAAACTCAAAGGCTGCAGCAATTCCGCGCGGAAGTACCGACAGGAACGTTTCCAGCTTCTGGGCGTCGCTTTTGAAGAAAGGCGGCAATTGATACAGAATCATGCCCAGCCGGCTCTCCAGACCCGGCACGACGCCGAGCAGGTACTCGAGCGCCTCAGAAGGAACCTTGAGCCGCTCCCGATGCGTGATCTGTTGCGAGGCCTTCAGAGTGAACCGGAAGTTCTCGGGGGTCGCGTTCCGCCAGCCTTCAATCGTCTTCGCATTGGGCATGCGGTAGAAGGTGTAGTCGATCTCGACGCTGTTCAACTTCGTCGCGTAGTACTGAAGAAATTGCTTATCGGAGAGATCCTGAGGGTAGAAAACCGGCTTCCACTCCTTGTAGCTGAAGCCTGAAGTCCCAAGCCAGATCGATGCCATGGCGCATTATCCCGGGAATAGGTCGATTTGACAATGTATCTGGCACAGGGCCATTGCACAACCCGCGCCAGTATTGGGCTGAAGGCGCACCGTTCGAGTTTACTGTAAGAAATAAAGGCTTTTTAGGGGTTTTTGGGGGTCGCTTTTCAACAGTGGCAAAACTGCTCACATTCGGTGCAAAGTGCTATAGATGTTCATTTTAGATAGCTTATTGCAGGTACCACCGCGCTTTTCCACAGGCTTTTCCACAGGATTTGTGAAGTTTTCGTGAACACACTCTCCGAATGCCCGGATGCGGGAACAACCCCAGGGGACTTTTGAGCGTACACAGCAGACGGCGAGAGCGGATTCGGTAAGTTGACATAATGACGCTTATGCGACCACTTAATTCCGGCGGCACACCAGCGTTTTTAGTGCGATAATGCCGGCATGTCCGTTGAGGATGTCCTTCACCGCTCGATGCGGGATCTTCGAATTTCGGTCACAGACCGATGCAATTTTCGATGCACATACTGCATGCCGTTCGATGAGTACACGTGGATTGAGCGCCAGGAAGTGTTGTCTTTTGAGGAGATTGAACGTCTTGCGAGGCTGTTCCTCGGATTCGGCGTCGAAAAAATCCGCCTGACCGGAGGCGAACCGCTCGTTCGCAAGGATCTCCATCAGCTTGTCCGGCGGCTATCCGGACTTCAGGATTCGCTCGATTTGTCCCTCACGACAAACGGAGCCCTCCTGGCCGAACAGGCTTCCGACCTGCAGGCGGCGGGCCTCCAGCGGATCAACGTCAGCATCGATTCGCTCAAGGCCGACCGTTTTCGGGAAATGACCAAGCGGGGCAATCTGGACGACGTCCTGAAGGGGCTCTTTGCGGCCCAGAAGGCCCGTATGAAGCCGATCAAACGACGAGATCGTGGATCTGGTCGGATTCGCGAGAGACAATGGTTTCGAGATGCGCTTTATCGAGTATATGGACGTCGGGAACGCGAACGCCTGGAGTCTGGAAAAGACCGTCACGAAGAAGGAAATCCTCGAGAAAGTGCATGCCCGCTTCCCGGTTCGCGAGGTCGGCCGTGCCCATGGCAGCGCTCCTGCCGTAGATTACGAATTTCTGGATGGGGCCGGCGAGATTGGCATCATCGGTTCCGTGACAGAGCCTTTTTGCTCGAGCTGCACGCGGATCAGACTGACCGCGGATGGAAAGCTCGTCACCTGTCTCTTTGCCGAATCCGGCTTTGACATCAAGCGGCTGCTTCGATCCGCCGCGTCCGACGAGGAACTGCGCGAACAAATCGGCAAAATCTGGGTTGGCCGCACGGACCGCTACTCCGATATCCGCTGGCAACAGGTCCAGGCGGGCGGTTACCAGCCTCGCGACCACAAGAAGATCGAAATGATCACGCTGGGCGGCTGACGCCGGGGATTTCGAT
>QHXD01000265.1:0-7551 GCA_003223895.1 Acidobacteriota bacterium | reverse complement strand
ATAGTTCTCGGCGATGAGGTAGTCGATCATTTCCGTCACGGACTTGATCGAGTAATCGGACAGCAGCCCATACGTCGAGAGAGACCTGTAGTCCTTCACCGAGGAATCCTCCGAACCGGCCAGAATCTTGGCCACCTTTGCCCTGCCCAGCTTCTGGTGCACCCTCAACACACACGACAGGATCTTCAATGCGATGATCGTCGCCGATTCGGAGGATGCCAGTGCCTGGACAGGCGGAGGAGCGGGCTTGCTCTCAACTGGAACCGTCATGCGAGCGGCGCTTCGAGGATACTTCTGGGGGTTGCACCGGCTGCAATTGCCGCAATCGCGGCTTCGATTCCATTCGCCAAAATAGCTCAGGATGAAGCTGCGGAAGCAGTGCTTCCGGAACCGGCTGGCGTAATTCAGCATGACGCCGAGTTTTTTGTATTCAAACTGCCGCCGCGCTTCGAGTTCTTCAAAGTTGATGCCGTGCAGCGCTGTGTCGTTCGCCGATATCCGAAGCGCTGAAGAAGCGTGATCGACGCATGGAACCGGTGGTCCCTGGTAGCCGACAGTTTGCGCCAGGCATCGCCCACAATGGGTCCTTCGCCGTAGCGGCACAACTTTCCGAAAACGTATTTCAGAATCTCCGCAGGCGGGTGGCTCGAATCGATCAAGAACTCCGGAATCCATTTGTCGGCGTAATTGAAGAGCAGCAGGCAGCGCGCCGGCTGGCCGTCGCGGCCGGCGCGTCCAATTTCCTGATAGTAGGCTTCAACCGAGTCCGGGATGTCGGCATGAACGACGAACCGGACCTGGCTGCGGTCGATGCCCATGCCGAACGCGTTCGTGGCGACGATCACGCATTCCGACGCGCTCATAAATCGTTCCTGTACAGCCTTGCGATCGGCCTGGGCCAGACCGGCATGGTAAGCCGCGGTTTCGACTCCTGCACGGCGCAGATTCCCATGAATTTCATCCACGTTCTTGCGGGTTCCCGCGTACACGATGCCCACGGGCGCCCAGCGGGCGAGTTCGATGATTGCTCGAATCTTCTCAACATTAGTTCCGACTTCGCGGACTTCGAGATAAAGATTCTTGCGATCAAATCCGCTGACGATTTGGGCCGCGTGCTCGATGCCAAGCTGTTTCAGAATGTCGACCCGCACAGCGGGCGTGGCCGTGGCTGTAAGGGCGAGAACGGGCGGAGATTGAAAATCCCGGATCACATGACGCAGTTTCAGATAGTCGGGCCGGAAGTCGTGTCCCCAAAGCGAAATGCAATGCGCTTCGTCAACGGCAAACAGGCTGATCCGGGTTCGCGCGAGGCCGGCGCGAAACTCATCGCTCTGAAAGCGTTCCGGCGCGATGTAAAGCAGCTTGATCCTCCCGGAGATCGCCTGCTCCAGACGGTTTCTCTGCAGATCGCGCGAGACGGTACTGTTGATGAATGTGGCGGGCAGACCGAGTTGACTGAGCTGATCGACCTGGTCCTTCATCAGTGCGATCAGCGGAGAAACGACAAGAGTCAGACCCGGAAGCGTCAACGCCGGCAGTTGGTAGCACAGCGATTTGCCGCTTCCGGTCGGCATTACGGCGAGCGCGCTCTGTCCCGCCATGACCTTGTCAATCACCTGCTTTTGTGCGGGACGAAACTCTTCGAAACCAAAACGGTCGCGAAGAACAACGGAAAGATCCATGGAAATTCGAAAGAACTGCTTATTGCTCGGGCTCGGAACCTGCGGCCGCCGCGGCGGCGTCCCCGCCTCCGGCGCCCTGGGGCGCCATCTTTCGCATGGCCTCCGCCATTTGAGCTTCGGTGTAATCCGCTTTGTGCGTGGCGATCATCCACTTGTTCCCCTCGGGATCGGCGATCAGGAAAACATCGTCGACATCCTCAACCAGCAGATAGAGCGTGACCGGTGTATTCCCGATAGTGTTTGCGCTGAAACTACGCTGTTCGCGAGACTCGGGGCTGAGCATGAGTGTCGTGTCCCGAAATCGTAGTTCGGCGTGCATTGGTCCTTGCGGGCTGTCCATTATGCCGCGCAGCGTGAAGCCCAGGCCGTCCACATAAAAACTCACAGCCTTGCGCATATCGCGAACGGTAAGCAGCGGCGTGACCGAGGTGTACTGTTTGCGGTTCAACGGATCGACCTTCGATGATGTCTTTTGCGCTGCCGATCGAGCTGGCTTCGCTACTGCTTTTTTCTTTGCGGGTTTCGTGGGTTTCGCGGATTTTGCAGATTTTGCGGTTCTCGATTTAGCGACGATTTTCGCGGACTTTGTGCTCGATTTCGCTTTCTTCTTTGCTGCCTTTGCCATTATCGAAGCTCCTTTTGCCGAGTGGCTGCGCCGTTTCTTGAGGCTGCGCTCTATCGCGCTTGCGCTTCGCCTCGGGCTTGTTTGCAGCCGCTCATGTAGCGCGTAGCGCGCATTCTCCGGTTGTACTTTATCGCACAGTCGCGCTGTTGCGCACCCGGATTCTTTAGAGTAACGTCATAGCGGTGAGTTCCAAATTCTTCCTGTCGCTGGCTCTCCTGTTGACCGCAGGTTGTTCACGCCTCGAGCCACTGACGCCAGCCATTCTCGCGCAGGCCGAAGAGAAATGGAAGGCACATCGCCCGGACTTCTATCACCTGGTTATCGAAATGTCGGGGGATCGGGTCGAGACTGGCCGCTTCGAGGTTACCGCGCGAGGCGGACAGGTCGAGAGCCTGCGACGCAACGGCCTGATCATCCCGCCCGGCCGCGGGCAGGATTACTCGATGGACGGACTGTTTCGAATGCTCGAACAGGAGGTCGGATTGGCGGAAAAGCCGGCTATGCTCGGCGCCCCCGAGGGCTATTCGGCCTATCCCACTGCCCAATTCGATGAAACGACGGGCGCTCTGGTTCACTATCGGCGCTCGGTCGGCGGCGCTGCGAACACGATTGACGTGAAGGTGCAACTGACGTTCACCGAAGTTATCAGAGCACCAGGTTAATGGGCTGTCCCGCCAGGAAAGCAAAGACGTTCTCGATCGCCAGTGCCAGGCCGGCTTCCGTCGCTTCCGGCGTAATACCCGCCGAGTGAGGAGTCAGCACAACGTTCGGGAGTGCGAAGAACGGAGAATCCTTGGGCAGCGGTTCTTTCTCGAACACGTCGAGTCCTGCGCCGGCAATTCGATTCGTTTGCAGTGCTTCAAGAAGGTCGGCCTCTTTCACAATCGGCCCACGAGCGGTATTGATGAAGATCGCGCTCGGCTTCATCAGGTCAAAATACCCGCGGTGAATCATTCCAAGCGTCTCCGGCGACTGCCGGACATGCACGCTCACCACGTCCGATAGCCGGAAGACCTCCTCGAGCGAAACAGCTTCCGCAACGCCGTCTCCCGGATGAAAAGTCCAGGCGATGACGCGCATCCCAATTCCCTTCCCGAGCCTGGCAACCTCACGGCCAATCGCACCGGTTCCGATCAACCCGAGAGTCTTCCCAAACAATTGCCCCACCATGGCGCGCGGCCACTTTCCTTCTTTCACCTCGCGGTCCACCCGAACGATCTGCTTCATCACGGCCATGATCAACGCCAGCGCATGTTCTGCCACCGATGTTGCAGAAACAGCCGGCGTGTTCGTGACTCGAATTCCGCAGGCTTTGGCCGCAATCAGGTCCACGTTGTCCGTGCCCGTGCCCCAGATTGAAATCAGTCGAAGGTCTCTGCACTGCGCAAGGATGTCTGCAGTGAATCGCGACGTGGAGCGGATGTTGATGACGATCTCCGCTTCCCGAATTCGTTCCAGAAGCTCGTCAGACGTGGCAGGCCGGCTGGGATAGGTGCGTACGTCGTGTCCGGCGAGTCTCGTGTAGGCCGTGCTGGGCGACATCACGGACGGCTCGTCATCGGGTATGACAATGCGCGGCATCAGTAGAATCGAAATAGAAGAAGTGTCAGATCATCCTCAGGATGCGGCGTCGCGCTGAATGCCATACCCTCGGCAAGCACGACCTTTGCGATCTCTCTCAGTGGCGCATGACGATTCGAGGCGACGCTGTCCAGGATTCGTCCTTCACCGAAAAACTCATCCGATTGGTTGCGAAGATCGGTCAAACCATCGGTGAACAGGACCAACAGGTCACCGCTTTCGACTTTGGCAGCCCCTGTCGGGTATTTGGAATTCTTGAACATCCCCAGCGGCGGTCCGCCTCCCGAAAGCCGTCCGGTCGAGCCATCACTGCCCACGACAGCCGGCTCGTAATGGCCGGCATTCACGTATCGTAAGCGGCCACTGGCTTCATCCAAATCAAAAAAGACACCAGTTAGATATTGGGCGATGGACCCACCGGAATGGACAGACTGATTCAGAACACTAAAGAGCCCGGCGAACTCCGAGCCACGCTGTAGTTCCGATCGAAGGGAAGCCCGGAAACTGGACATGATAAGCGCAGCCGACAATCCGTGCCCGCTGGCATCGGCGAGGATACATTGAATAGTTTTCTCGCGCGTGAAGTAATCAAAGTAATCGCCGCCCACCAGCGCTGAAGACTGGTTGTATCCATAGATCTCGTAACGATCCGTCACCAGGCTCTGCGCCGGGAGATAACTCTGCTGGATTTCCCGTGCCCGTTCGAGGTCATCGAAATCGATCCCGCCGGCCTGATTGATCGAAAGCCGATTTGACGACATGAGCAGGCCGACAAACCGCGAAACGATCCCGGCAATTCGCAGCCGCTGATGCGTGAGCTCGATCAGGCCATCCGATTCCAGAACGATGACGGCTTCCAGCGTCTCCGTGAAATAAAGGGGCAGGAACAACATTGCGGGGTTTGACTCACTCAGGTAGGGTTGCCTTTGCTCGACGGCTTTCGTGAGATCCATTTCCTTCAGCCGGTGCTGAAGCTCAAACCGCGCCTGTTCCGAGAATCCGGCAAAATGAAGAAGATCGAAGCGGGCGGTATTCTCCCGGTAGTCCAGGAGTATTCCCCTTGAAGCGCCGAACACAGCGGAGATCTCGGGTATCGCGGACTCGAGAAAATTATTCAAGCTGTTAGTGGAAACCAGAGTGTCCATCAGGAAGGAGGAAATGCGCTCAGGTGTATTGGCAGCACGCATGGATCGAGGCTAGTCTTCCAGGCCGTATCGTTTGACCTTATTGATCAAGCCCTGGTGGCTGAGCCCCAGCATCTTCGCAGCCCGCCGCCGGTCGCCTTCGGTTTGGGACATGGCGTCGCGGATCATCTGAATCTCCAGGTTGGTGACACGATCCTTCAGCAGTTGCTTATCGCCGCCCACGCCTTCGGAAGAACCTCCTGCGACCTCGAGACGCTCCTCGCTGATATGGTCGGAAAGATCTTTCACTTCAATTTCCTTTCCCGTCGCGAGTACCAGCGAACGCCTCACTTCGTTTTCGAGTTCGCGGATGTTGCCGGGCCAGGTGTATGCCGTCAGGACTTTGAGAGCTTCCTGCGAGAAACCCTTGACGTCACGACCCATTTCTTTCCCGTGCTTGCGAAAAAAATGCATGGCAAGCAATTGAATGTCCGCCCGGATTTCCCGGAGCGGAGGCATGCGGAGGTGAATGACGTTGAGACGGAAGTACAGGTCCTGGCGGAATTTGTTCTGATGGATTTCTTCTTTGAGATCCTTGTTCGTCGCGGCCACGAGACGGATGTCCACGGGCACCGGACGGCGCCCGCCGACCCACTCGACCTCCCGCTCCTGGAGTACCCGCAGCAGTTTGGCCTGGGCCGTGAGGCTGAGGTCTCCAATTTCGTCGAGGAAAAGCGTGCCGCCGTTTGCCGATTCGATTCGCCCGACGCGTCGTTCGACGCCGGTCGCGACGCCCTTTTCGATGCCGAACAATTCACTCTCAATCAGTGCTTCAGGAAGCGCTGCGCAATTCACTGCAACGAAAGGTTTGCTGCGCCGCGGGCTCATGAAATGAATTGCCCGCGCGGACAACTCCTTGCCGGTGCCATTCTCACCCGTGATCAGGACAGAGACCGACGTTTCCGCGGTTTTTGCAATCAACGACCGGATGTCATTCATCTTCGGGGTCGTGCCCAGAAGGTTTCGCTCGCTGTATCGTTCCTCAACTTCCTTACGAAGGATCTGGTTTTCCTCGAGCAATTCCTGTTGCCGGGACTCGAGTTGCGAAAGCGCCTGCGCGTTTTCCAACGCGATGGCCGCCTGAGCAGCCAGCGCTTCGACAAACTGCTCATCTTCAGGCATGAACTTTCCTTCCTTTTTGTTCAAAACCTGGAAGACGCCCGTGATCTCTCTGCGGAAGTTTCGGAGCGGGACGCTGAGGATGTTGCGCGTGTGATAGCCGGTGACGGAGTCGATCGAAGGATAGAAGAGCGGCGACTTGTATGCATCTTCGACGATCAAGGTCTTGGCCGCGATGAGCACCGCTCCGGCGATGCCCAGGCGCGCGTCGAAGCGAATAGTATCGGAAACGCCGAGGGCAACCTTGGCCCAGAGTTCACCTTTGTCCTTGTCCAGCAGGAAGATCGTCGCCCGCTCCGCGTCGAGCAGTTTCGCCGCCTCGACGGTGATGATGTTGAGCAGTTCGTCGAAGTTCTTTTCCGAGTTGATCCGCCGGGATATCTCCAGTAGTGAGGAGAACTTGTCGATAACGGTATGCGGTGATTTCATCTCGGTTTGCATATAATGGCGCGCATGAAAACGGAGACTTTTTCAGCCTTTCCGAAGGAAGGACTGCAATTCCTTCGCTCGCTGAAGCGCAACAATAATCGCGACTGGTTCCAGAGCCACAAAGGTATTTACGAAGCCCACGTTAAGAAGCCGATCGAAGATCTGGTCGCGGCAATCGCCGTGGAGTTCGAGCAGTTCGCTCCTGAGATGGTCGCTTCACCTAAGGTTTCAGTCTATCGTATCTATCGCGATACTCGCTTTTCAAAAGATAAATCTCCCTACAAAACGCACGCAGCCGCCGTTTTCCCGCGATCCGGGCTAGGTAAGCACGAGGGCGCCGCCTTTTACCTCCATATCTCCCCCACGGAGTTGCTTATCGGCGGCGGCCTGTACATGCCGATGCCTGAAGACCTTAACGCAATCCGGAACCATCTGGCCAGCCACCCGGAAGCGTTTCTGGCGATCGTCAAAGGAAGGACATTTCGCAGGTTGTTCGGCACGGTATCCGGTGAGCAGCTTTCCCGGGTACCGGCTGGATTCCGCCCGGACCATCCCGTCGCGGACTATCTGAGACATAAGCAGTTTCTGGCGGGTCGAACGTTTCCTCCCGATACAGCAACCTCTCCACAATTTTACAAACTGATTAAGGAGACGTTTCGAGGCATGTTGCCGTTCGTGCAGTTTCTGAACGATCCCCTCGTCCGGGCCCGCCGGGCTAAAGAACGACAAGAAGCACTCCTGGGTTTGTGAACGGAATGGTCGGTCAAATTCTGCTATATGGAACGGTTTTGTTTCTGGTCGCGGTGCTCGTAATGTTCTTGTTTAGTGTGGTCGAGCACCTTTCTTAGGGGCCAGGGGACAGCGAGCGTTTGATCACATCGGAGTAACTCCGAATGTGTCCGTCGTCAAATGCATTGAGCATTCCTTGCAT
>QHXD01000264.1:3466-14777 GCA_003223895.1 Acidobacteriota bacterium | reverse complement strand
CTCGTCCATGTCGCGACCATGGATTCCAAGGGCAATCTCTACACCGGCGAAGTCGGTTCGGGCCGGCGGATACAGAAATTCTCGCCGGTGAATTGACGCCAAGCCGTCTCAGGCCTTCCCCAGGGCCGCAAGCTTCTTCGCAAAGTGCGCCCTCCAGGACTCCGGCAGGGCATCTGTTTCGATGGCGCGGTGTAGAAGAGCGCGATTTGCCTTCTCCGCAGTGTGAAGCAGGACAACGTCGCTGACTTTGATACTGTTCTCGGAGCGATGAACCAGCTCTATGGAATCTCCAGCGACGACTTCACCCTCCTGAACCACCGACAAATAAAATCCATTCCGCCGGCCGGCTATCATTCGCTTGCCCACATCTGCGCCACCGAATTTGGCAGCAAGCTTCTGACATGGCATGCGCGGCTGCTTCACCATCAGGATCGAAGACCCGAAGCGAAACTGGTCTCCAATATTGATAACGTGTTCGTCCATACCCTCCGTCGTGATGTTCTCTCCCAGCATCCCCCATGGCATCTCCAGCCACGGGTAGGCGTCCTTCCAGAAGCCGTAATGTTCGGAGGGATACGCGTAAACCGCTTTGTCGACGCCGCCATGAACTGAGAGGTCCGCCTGCCGATCGCCCTCCAGGTTCATAGTTCTCACGCGAACTCGCCCGATAGCCGGCGCCTTGAAGATACCGGTCATGAATGTGTTGTTGTTGAACTCGAATTCACGCGGCAGACCCACGTTTACCGATACGATCTTCACCCGTACTTTCTCTCCCTCACGAATAGAATAGCCGTTCCGTCGCAACTTATCCGCGCTCAATTTGATTGAATCGAGCGTTTGGCTGTTACTGTCGCGGCGCTTCATGAAGGTGTGAATGAATTGCCAGGACAGGGTGTTCCCCTCCTGGAACAGGAGGGGTGGCTGCGCCAGTAATAAAAAGGCGCGAAGCCTCCGAAGCGGCGGAGACGGGGTGGTCATTATGGAAAATGTTGACCTTGTAACGTTATCCGGGAATGACCACCCCGTCTGCGCCTTCATAAGGAGGCTTCGCAGCATCTTCTTGAGGGCGCAGCCACCCCTCCTCTCCGAGGAGGGGAACACCCTTTCCTGCAATTCATTCACACCTTCTTATGAGTGCCGGTTTTTCGGGGAATCAACGAAATACCGGCGGTCATAGACCGCCGCTACAGTCATGGGTTAGTCTCAAGCGGCCTTTACGGGTTAAAATGGAATTAACAGGATCGAGGCAAAACCAATGAGGCAATGGCTGGCGTCTCTCATTTTGGCCCTACTCGTCGTGGCAGCTGCTTTTGCTGCCGGACCAGGACCGCAAGAGGTGAAGTTCGACCAGACAGTCTCCATCAATGCGCAGGAGACTACGGTAGGCCGCCTGCTTCAGCTTTGGGATCAGACCACAGGAATGCAGTCCAGCATTCCGCCGGAATTGGCAAATCGGCCCGTAAGCATCAATTTTTCGGGCCTTGGTGTGAACGAGGCCGTCCGAAAGATCTTCGAGAAACTGCAATTGGATTACGTTTTCATCGAAGGACAAGGAATTGTCGTTACCGCGGCTTCGCAAACCGAAGCAGCCGCGGAGCCCGCTCCGGTTTACAATGACGCGCCGCAAGGTACCAGTGAGCCCTCTGAAGAGGAACTTCCCGAACCGCCACGGCCGGTGGTGCCGCCTCTGCCTCCTCCTGAAATTTGGACGCCGTTTGGCCCAATACTGAACTCCGGTGGCAACGCGTTCATCCACCTTCCACCAGTCCCAGGCGAAACACAACCGCTCCCATTCTTTGCGCCTGCACGGCGTCTACCCACTCCTCCCGCTGGAACGCCGAATGGGCCCGCTCAGAACAGTTTGTTTAGGCCTGTCTCGATCTATAATTAAGTCCAATTTACCAGGGGAGAAAAACACATGCGGTTCGGAGCCACCATATCAGGTGCCATTTTCTTTTCTCTAATGATTGTCTGGGAAATGACGGCTGCGGAATCGCAGGCGAACTTCTACAAGGACGTCCTGCCGATTCTTCAGAAGAATTGCCAGAACTGCCACCGCCCGGGTCAGATCGCACCGATGTCCTTTCTGACATACTCCAGCGTTCGTCCCTGGGCCAAGGCGATGAAAGCAGCGGTCGTGACCAGAAAGATGCCGCCGTGGTTTGCGGACCCGCAATATGGTCACTTCTCCAACGACCGCTCCCTGAAGCAAAGCGATATCGAAACCATCGTGAAGTGGGCGGACGCGGGCGCGCCGGAAGGAAAGCCGGAGGATGCTCCGGCGCCGGTTCAATGGCCGGGCAATAACTGGCAGATCCAACCCGATGTCATCGTGGACATACCGCCGTTTAATGTTCCCGCGAGTGGGCTCGTGGAGTGGACAAACATCACCATTCCGAATCCGTTCAAGGAGGATACCTGGGTGACGGCGATTCTCGTCCGCCCTGATAACGTCGCAGTCACGCATCATATCGGTGTTCTGTTCAGGCCCCACACCGCCGAAAGCCGCTATTACGTCCCGCGGTGGACCGACAAGAATCGCGACGAGAGCGGAAACGAGCTGCCGCGGTTCAGGCCGTCTCAGCCGCAACAGCAACTTGCGCTACTCCCTACGGGGATGGCGATCGAGGCGAGTTATGTGCCGGGGATGCAGTTTCCCGATTACAGCCTCTTCGAGGCGGGAAAGTTGATACCCGCCAACGTGGACCTCGATATCCAGGTTCATTACACACCAAACGGCAAGGAGGTCGTCGACCACCCGCAGGTCGGTTTCGTTCTCGCCAGGAAAGAACCGAAGTATCGTTACATCAGTTACGCGATCTCGGCTCCGAATGACGCGGATAGCTTTGCCATCCCGCCAAATACGGGGAATTGGGAAAGTCCTCCCGCGGAGGCAACATTCGAAGAAGACGCAGAATTGGTCTGGTTCAGTCCCCACATGCATGTCCGCGGCAAAGACATGACGTATCGGTTGGAATATCCGGACGGGCGGAAAGAGATCATACTGAACGTACCGCGTTATGACTTTAATTGGCAGCTCGGTTATGAACTGGCCGCGCCGATCAAAGTGCCCAAAGGAACCAGGTTTGTCGCCACCGCCCACTTCGATAATTCAGCAAACAATAAGTTCAACCCCGATCCGAATAGAACGGTGTACTACGGAAATCAGACGTGGGAAGAAATGATGCAGCCTTTCTTCGGCATTGTCGTAAACAAGAAAGTCGATCCGCAAAAACTTCTGAAGCGGCGCGGCCCGATACCGAGCGGCGCTGAGTGATCGATACCGGGTCTCGATGCTGGGAGAGACCGGGCAGTGGGTCCTGGCTAGCCGCGGAGCGGCGGCAGAGTGTAGCCCCGGGCGCGAGCCCGGGGTTTTCTTTCGACACGATCTCAGCCCCGGAGGGGCGAAAGAGTCCTCTCGATGCTCGGAGAGACCGGGCAGTGGGTCCTGGCTAGCTGCGGAGCGGCCGAATACAGGCGCGGGTTTCGGCGATGCACGGTTTATGTATGTGGTTTGATCCGGGGAGTTTATAATGAGGACACTTATAAATAGGCGAAAGGAGCCGGTCATGACGAATCCCACGTTCGAGGGGTGGCGGGCACTTCGAGTCAGCGTGTTGGCTTTGATTGTGGTGCTGTCGCTGTTCGTAATGGCGGCCGAGGCGGCCGCTCCACCGCAGGTGACGTTCTCTAAAGATGTCGCGCCCATTCTTCAGGTGAAATGCCAGGAGTGCCATCAGCCGAATTCGATCGCGCCGATGTCGCTCATCAGCTATCAGGAGGTTCGGCCATGGGCGAAGTCGATCCGCGAGCGCGTGATCACGCGGCAAATGCCGCCGTGGCACATCGACCGCAGCGTCGGCGTGCAGCAGTTCAAGAACGATATGTCACTGACCGACGAACAGGTGAACACCATAGTCCGCTGGGTTGACGGCGGCGCGGTGCAGGGCGATCCGAAGGATATGCCGGCACCCAAGCCACTGGTTACCGATAACGAGTGGAAAGGCGTGAGGGACGGCTACGGGCCGCCCGACCTCGTCATCCGGTCCACGGAGTACACGATGCCGGCGCAGCACCAGGCCGTGTGGTACCGGCCCATGTCCGACATCCCGCTCACTGAGCCACGCTGGGCAAAAATGGTGGAGATTCGTCCGACAAACCTGAAAGGCCGGAAGATCATTCATCATTCGATTGCGTATCTGGTGCTGAACAACGATCCCGATGCCGTCAACAAGGGAACCGCGAATGGCCCCGATCGCTTCCGCGATGGCGACGACCTCGTCAACCGCCGGCCGCAGTTGATGGAATGGGCAATCGGTAAGGGTTACGACCTGTTCCGCCCGGACACAGGAAAGTTGATCCTGCCTGGAGAGAAGATTTCGTGGGACCAGCACATTCACGCCGTCGGCGAGGAAATCACAGCGGGTTCTGAAGTCGGCATCTGGCTTTACAAGAAAGGTGAGGAGCCGAAGAAACGGAGTTACCTGGTTGCGTTCACCGGACTCAGGGGCACCCGGAACCTCGATATCCCGCCGAACTCATTGTCACAGACCGAAGGCTTTACCGTGCTGAAGGAGAACGCAGTTCTCGAAAACTTCCAGCCCCATTTCCACCTGCGCGGGAAGTCGATGCAGGTCGAAGCGATTCTGCCGGACGGCAGTTCGCAGATCGTCAGCTATGTCGGCAACTTCAATTTCAACTGGATGACGAACTATATCTTTGCTGACGACTCGGCGCCGGTGTTCCCGAAGGGTACGATGATCCACGTGAGCGCATGGTACGACAATACGACGGCGAATAAGAACAACCCCGATCCGGATCAGTGGGTGGGCTACGGCGACCGCAGGTCGATGAAATGGCGCATGCCTGGATCAACGTCGTTTATCTGAGCGACGAGGAATATAGAGCGCTTCTCGCGGAGCGCAAGGCGAAGGCACCGAAAGCGACAACTGACGGAAATTAGCCGTGAAGAGACTCGTGAGTTTGTGGGCCGCCGGTGCAATCGCCGGCGGCGTCCTTTTGTCAGGTCAGCAAATCCCCGAGCCGCGGAAGCAGTTCGGCGCCAGCGCTACCGGCGCTTTCGAAGGATGGTTTACCAATCAGGATGGCAGCCGCGGTTTTCTCGTCGGATATTTCAATCGAAACACCCAGCAGGAACTCGACATTCCCGTCGGACCCAACAATCAGATCGACCCGGGCGGGCCCGACATGGGGCAACCGACGCATTTCCTTCCCGGCCGGCAGTGGGGAATGTTCGTAGTTCCTGTGCCCAAGGGCTTCACCCCGCAAGATAAATTTACGTGGACACTCCTGGTTAACGGCCAGGTCACCACCATTCCTCTCCGGCTGAATCCCGATTACGTCATCAGCCCATTCAGTGAGATCGCTGTTAACAACACGCCGCCAGTAATTCGGTTCGAGCAGAACGGACCAACAATCCAGGGCCCGGTCGCAACTCTGGCCAAGGCTCCTTCCCGCACAGCTTCATTGTCCGCGCCTCTCGCGCTGACGCTCTGGGTGACGGATGACATGAAGTACACCACGGGCACGAGTGCGCCGCTCGCCACGCCGCGTCCGCCAGTAGCACTCACCTGGTCGAAATACCGGGGACCCGGTGCGGTGACGTTCGACATGGCGAAGCCCAATGTTGAGAAGTTGCCGCCTGGCAGCGACAACGCCGCCTTCAGCGGAAAGGCGACGACAAACGTCAAGTTCGGCGAATCCGGCGACTACGTCCTCCACGTGATCGCAAACGATTATTCCGGCGATGGCGGCGGCGGGTTCCAATGCTGCTGGACGACGGGCCTCGTAAAAGTCTCCGTCAAACCCTAGAAAATCGGGGTCAGTACGGAAGAATCAGAACATTTGTTTTCATATGGGACCTTACAAAGCGAGGCCGTTCAGCTTGCCACATTTGGTCGAAAACTAGTGGGTCAGCCCGACAGTCTGCCCGGTTATCGTCAGACCAAGCTCGAGATTAAGAATCCCGGTTTTGTCGCCACAAGCGGAGCCAAATACCATCTAAACGCTCAGTTCACCGGCCGCGATCCCGATTTTGTCGCGGGGACCGTGTTCAAAGTGACCGGGAAAGAGCTCGAGCAAGCCGATATTTATGAGGATTCCGCCGATTACAAGCGCGTCAGTGTTCAGCTGAAATCGGGGACCCGGGCATGGGTGTACGTAAGCGCATCTATTTAGATGCACGTGTCACCACTCTGCTTTTTTGAAAGATGATTTATCGTGACAGGCTGCGAGGCGTCCCTATACTCTCCGCTGTAAGACTTTGTCCTTTCGAGAAGGGGGAGACCATGTCTCTGAGAAGCGCTCTGATCGGGCTGTTCGTTCTGGTGTCGGCTATACCGGCCGGCGCCCACGTGAAAAAAATTGTGATCGACAAGAAGGTGTCGCCGGCATTCGACGGCGCATCATTCGGTCCGGCGGGCCGATATGAAACGCTGGCGGGCCGCGCCTTCGGCGAACTCGATCCGAACGATCCGCACAACACGATCATCAACGACATCAAGTTGGCTCCGCGCAACGCGAATGGCAAGGTCGAGTACATCGCGAGCTTCTATCTCGTGAAGCCCATCGACATGTCGAAGAGCAGCCACCTCATGTGGCAAGACGTGCCGAACCGTGGCGGCAGGATTACGATTAATCCTGCCCATCGCAACGATGGCGACATCGGTCTAAGCAGCGGATGGCAGGGCGATAATTCGGGCCGGACGGCTCCTGCCGACGATAACGAGTGGGTGACAGTCCCGATTGCGAAGAATGCCGATGGGTCGCCGGTCACCGGCCTCGTCATGGGTCGCATCGTCAATGCCAGCGGTGTCGATTCGCGCCCGATGCTCGTCAACGCAAATCCCGTGCCGTACAAACCGATGAGCCTCGATACGACCAAAGCGACGCTCACGACGCATCGTGCCGAGACCATGGACGGCAAGATTACGGATGGGCCGACGATCCCGAGCAGTGATTGGGCATGGGCGAAATGCAGTGCCGCGAATCCATTTCCAGGCACGCCGGACCCGACTCAGATCTGCGTCAAGAACGGATTCGATCCGAAGCTGCTCTATCAAGTCGTATTTACGTCTCAGGACGCGTACGTCCTTGGAATCGGCTTCGCTGCATTCAGGGATGTTGCATCCTTCTTTAGATACGCGGCAAAGGACGACGCGGGTACGCCGAATCCCGTAGGCGGCCAGGTCAACTGGGTGATCAGCCGCGGTCAGTCGCAGTCCGGTAACTATCTTCGCGCGATGATCCATCTTGGCTTCACGCAGGACGAGAACAACCGCAAGGTATACGACGGCGCCTGGCCGATCATCGCGGGCAAGCGGGTGACGTTGAATACCCGCTTTGCGCAGCCCGACGGCGCAGGAAAACTGTATGAAGCAGGCACCGAAGGCCCGCAGTGGTGGAACGACTGGCCGGATCCCGTCCGCGGATTGCCGGCGAAAGGAATTCTCGATCGGTGCACGGCAACCAATTCGTGCCCCAGGATCGTCGAGCACTTTGGCGCCGCGGAGATGTGGGGACTGACGCTCAGCCCTTCGTTCGTGGGAACTTCCGCGGACAAGGACATCCCGCTTCCCAACAACGTGCGGCGGTACTACATTCCGAGCACTCAACACGGCGGAGGACAGGGCGGCTTCAACGTCAATCCGGCCAATCCACCGATGTGTCCCGGTCCAGGCTTCGGCGTAGGGGTCAATGCGCTTCGGTACCATTTCCGGAACTGGGTCATGAAGGACACGCCCATGCCGCCGAGCGTGTATCCGACTTTGGCCAGCGGCAATCTGGTCGATCCGACGAAAGAGGCCGTCGGTTTCCCAACCATTCCTGGCGCGCCCGCCAAAGCACCGACCGGCTTGATCAATCCGGTTCTCGATTACGACTGGGGTCCCGAATTCAGCTACGTGGATGGATCCGGCGTGCGAACGAAGGTGCCGCCCCCGATCAAGCGCGCGATCCGGATGAAAGTGCCGCGCGTGGATGGCGATGGCAACGAAATGGGCGGCGTCCCGGTCGTCCTCCGCGAGGCCCCGCTTGGCACCTATCTGGGCTGGAACGTTGTGGCCGAAGGATTCCACCAGGGCAAGCTCTGCAACTATGCGGGCGGCATGATTCCGTTTGCAACGACCAGGGCCGAGCGTGATGCCAAAGGCGATCCCCGCCTGTCGCTCGAGGAACGGTATAAGAATCACGAAGGATATGTGGCCGCGGTCCGGGCGGCGGCGATGAAGGCGGTCGCGGCGGGCTTTCTGCTGCAGTCCGACGCCGACAAACTCATCGCCGAAGCGGCCGCCAGCAACGTGCTCAGCTCGTTGAGGAGCAGCCAGTAAACTCTACTTCGTGTCGAAGCGGATCAGCAGCGCCCTGAATCCCTTGTTGTCCGCGAAATGGTGAGGCACGCCAGGCGGAATATAAAGGATGTCACCGGCGTGCACCGTTCGCTTGACCGGGTTACGAATGGACTTGCCGCCCTCGGCAAGCTCGCCATCCGTGATGGCGGTAGCCGTGCCTTCGGTCATGATCCAGGGGTCGGCCGTTGTGTCATGAGTCAGAGGGGGATCGTCCTCCAGCACGATCCGAACGTTCGCGCTGATGTTCGTGGGCCCGTTGAACAGCCGCGAATTGTTGACGTGTTTGGTTTCGTTGTCCTTCCACTTCGCCTGTATCTGCTCGTTCGTCCAGAAGGCGGTCTTGTTCGTGGGCGCGTCGGGCACCGCGGCCGCGGCAGCCGCCCCCCGTCCCCTCTGAGCAGCCTGCTGGGACTGTAGTGCCGCTCCCCACAAACCGACAACGCTGATCACACCGATCACCGCGATAATCGCAATAACGTTGTTGCGCATATTTCTCTCCTCATCTTCTCCTCATCCGGCAGTTTAGAAGTGCGTTGAATGTTCTCGGGTTGAAGTGGACAGAGTTTCCTTCCCATCGAGTTCGTGCGTCAAGCAGATTCTCCAGACCGCCATCGTTCCACGAACGAGCGTAATTCAAGCGCCAGGGGCAACTGTCGACCTTTCTCCACCAGGTCAGCCAAACCCAGGATGTTCTCCAACAACCGCTCAACGTAAGTCGGATTTCCCGGATAGGCAACGAACGCCAGGTATTGGGAGGCACGGACGACCATCACTTTGTCGACAATGCGAAATTGCTGCAGGGCGGCCAGAACTTCAGCCGTCAGGCGGTTCAGTTCGATCTGTTCCGCTTCGCGAGGTGGATCGGCAGGCATTCTTGTCCCTTCATACCCTAAGAGACGTCATCTGCAGGCAATACCGCCCACCCTGTGCAGATTTTTTGTATTAATTCCCGATGTTCACTGCATAGTAGGCGACCGTCTTGGTCGGGACTTCCTTCCACCAGTGCGGCGTCTTTGCGGGAATCGTAATAACGTCGCCTTTGGTCAGGTGGTGAGTCTGTCCTCCGTCAATTCTCGATCCTCGCTTCTCATCGGGACTGGTTTGCTTGACACCCACCAGTGTTCCTCCGGTCACGAACGTGGCCTCGCCCTCGACGATGATGAAGAGGTGGTTGGTCTTCTCGTGATACTCCGCCTCACCCGCTTCCCGGCGATTGGCCAGAACCCTCAGACCCGGGTCCTCGATTATCGCTCCGCCCTTCGCCATTGTGGCCGACACTTTGTCGTGGCCGATGTAGTGAACTGCCGCCGGGACACCCGCCGAGAAGACTGCGGCTGCCGTCAGCAAAACCGCCACCGTTAACACTGCCGCTAGCGCCAACAAAAACTTCATTGGTTTTCCCTCCTCGATAACGTTGCTGTTGTGTAAATTTGCCAAAGTGTCTGACCGCCGGCGGAAACAGTCAAGGTAAAACATACGTGACTGCCCGGGAACGGTGCCGGAGCGGTTTCTCTTCCGCGTATAGCTCGATTTGGCGCGCTTGCGCGGCTCGGTTGTCCTCACGGGCATAAATCTCTCCCAACAAGAGATGGAGTTCCGGCGTGTGGGGCTGTTCCAAAGCCCGCTTGAATTCTTCCTCGGCCGCTTCGAGTTGGTTCATTTGCGCGTAGCACTCAGCCATGGCTTTGTGCGCATCGCCGTATTCGGCATAAATGTGGATGGCTTTTTTCAGGTGGTCGAACGCGTCCACACAGTTGTTTTCCAGCAGCTTGCTCCTGGCGGCCTTGAGCTGCCGCCGCGCCGATCCCGGAATTTTCAAATCCCAAACGGTTACGGTTTTGGCGCGCCCCACGGCATTTCGCTGGGCACGAAGCTCGATTTCAGGCCGTTCGCCAGGCACATCGATGTCCTGCCGCACCGTCTCGTAACCTGGCGCATCGGCAATGAGCGTGTAGCGGCCCCATTCAACATTAAAAAACTCAAATCTGTTGTCGTACAGGAGAGCTTCCTGAATTGTCATACCGGTCTTTTGCAACTGGACTCGGACTATGGCTGACGGACCCACACCCCCGGTCACTCTAACGATGCCGCGCAGAGTGTTGCCGGACGGTTCCCCGGGGGACGCGGAATCAACAAGTAACATGAAAGAAACAGCCGCAATGACGGCCATCGCACAACGCATGACGTGCTCCTTTCGGCACTGCAGCGGCGGTTTATCAAGGTGTAAACGAATTCGCAGGAGAGCGCTTGAACTCCCCTCCTGAGTTAGGAGGGGTGCCTGCGAGGCCATCAAGTTCAAAAAAAGGCCGAGCAGGCGGGGTGGTTCCAAAGCCGCTCGTTGCAAGGTTTTGCTTAGGAACCACCCCGTCTGCTGCCTGTTGCTGACAACCTCTGCGAGGGCGCTCGTCTCCTTCATCAACTATCTCGAGACGTCTGCCAATTCGTGCACCTTCTACGACCGGCGCTACGTTAGTCCAACGCACTAGAAGATCAGCTTCAGACCAAATTGAACGACGCGAGGACCGCCTTCGCCGAGCCGTGGATTTCCGGCAGTAACATCCGGAGTTTCACTGATTGCACCGAATGCGGTGCTGTTGAAATCGACGTTTGGAAGGCTGAAATTCGCGCGATTGAAGACATTGAAACTTCAGCGCGGAACTGTAATGAAGCACGCTCCGCCACCTTTGTCAGCTTGTTCACCGCGAGGTCGACGCTGTGCAGATCCGGGCCGATGATCACGTTGCGCCCCGAATTCCCGAACGTGCCGGGGTCAGGTTGGGCAAATGCCGCTCTGTTGAACCATTCGTTCGGGCGCCTCGGACCGGAGTTCGGATCGCCGACGAGATTGGGCCGATCGTTCAGTTCACCCGTGCCGCTGGAGTCCACACTGAGGAAGGGTGTGATCGGCACACCGCTCTGGCCGGTGTAAATCCCGCTGAGCT
>QHXD01000264.1:0-3306 GCA_003223895.1 Acidobacteriota bacterium | reverse complement strand
GAAGCGTCGTCGAGGGATTTCGACCAGGTGTAGGTTCCATAGAGGTTGAAGCCACGCGCCAGCCGCTGCTTGATAGTCGCTTGCAACGCGTTATAGCTGGAATTGGCAGACGTCTCGAGATAGTTGATGAAGGAGAATTCCGGGAACTGTGCGTTGAACGGGCGTCGCTGTTGGCGCGTTGCCGCCGGACCGGCCGTCGCCTGATTGAGGCCGCGCACCCTGTAAAGTTTCACTCCATGAGAACCGACATAGGACGCTTGCAGAACCGTTCCCGGCCGCAGTTCGTGTTGCAGGTTGAGATTGTAATTATGCACGTACGGAGTTCGGAGATTCGGGTCCACCGCAAAGACCGGGATGTTCGTGGTGGGCAATGACCCGCTTGCTGCACCGAAGATCGCCACATCCGGTCCGTAAGGAATCGTGGCGCCCGCTGGAAACGTCAGATTGAAGACACCAAGGCCTGGCAACGGATTCAGCGCCGGACTGCCCGGGCCGCCGTTCTGGAAGCCCTGTAACAGGAAGTAGTCCTGTGAGGGCGTGTCGTAATAAAGACCATATGCGCCGCGAAGAATCGTTCGGCCCCGGCCCGTCAGGTCGTACGCGAAGCCGAAACGCGGCGCGAAGTTGTTGTAGTCCGGTTCGTACAAACGATCGAGACCTACGGCACCCACGGGTACCAACCCGCGTGCCGGAAGGAAGTTCGAGAGCCGATCTCCCTGTTCGCGGAAGACTCCCAGGTACTCGTAGCGCAGCCCGAGATTCAGCGTCAGGCGGGTTGTGATTTTCCAATCGTCCTGCACGAACAGACCGAAGTTGTTCGTGAAGGTGTCGCGCCGTGTCGCGCCGCGCAGAACCGCTGTGCCTGCCGGCGCGACTCTCCCCGCAAGAAAATAGACCTGACTGCCGTCGCCGAAGATGTACCGGCCGCTCAAGCTGTAGCTGTCGTTGAACCGGTGCTCGATCTTTGCCAGAAGGTTGTCGCTGTTGTTTGTATTCGGAGTGGCGAACGAATAGTTGTTGCCCGTCGCCGTGTTCAGGTTCGATTGCGGGAAGAATTGCAAGAGGCGTGTGCTCAGGGCATTTTCCTGGAGTCCCGCCCCTGCGTTGGCAGTTCGTGCCGCTGCAAGACTGGCTGCGTCCGGCACACGTACGAGCGACGGAGAAAAGACGAACTCCCGCTGGCCTTCGTAACCGCCGAAGAAGAACGTGCGGTTCTTGATGATCGGACCGCCCAGCACGCCGCCGAAGTTATTGTTCCGGAATTCGTTCTTCGCGCCTTCGAAGAAGTTGCGCGCATCGAAGTTATCGTTGCGCAAAAAATCGTATGCTGCGCCGTGGAAGTCGTTTGTGCCGTTCTTGAGAAGGATATTGACGATTGCGCCGGAATTGCGTCCGTACTCCGCCGCGCCCTGTGTTTGCAGGCTGAATTCGCCGACGGCATCAACCGGCAGCAGGGCGGCCGGCGCTCCCGTCACGCCGCCCTGATTGAAGGAGGGCTGATTGCGGAAGGAATCGTTGTTGTCCACGCCATCGATCAGAAAGATGTTGGCTTTCTCGCGCTGGCCGTTGACGGTAAACGATCCGAGCGAGCCGCGCTGCGAGCGCGGAGCAGCGCCCGGAAGCAATATCGTCAGGCGGCGAAAATCACGCCCGTTGATCGGCAGCAGATCGACCTGCCTGTTGCTGACAACCTCTGCGAGGGCGCTCGTCTCCGCCTGCAAAAGCGGCGGCGCTGCTGAGACATTGACTGTTTCGCGGACGCCCCCGACCTGCAAGACAATGTCGCGCGAAACCTGTCCGGCTACCGGCAATTCGATGCCGTCGATCTCCACAACCGAAAACCCTTCGCGTTGCGCCTGCAGCGAATATGTGCCCGGTGGCAGGAGCGGCAGGGTAAAGAGCCCTTCGCTATTCGTCGTCACCTGCCGCTTCAACCCCGTCGCCGTCCTTGAAACCGTAATGGCGACGTCCGGCACCACCGCGCCCTGGCTGTCCATGACAATGCCGCTGAGCGTCGCGCTGTTGGTCTGCGCGCCGGCGACAACAGGAAACCCGCCCACAAAATTCAAGGTCAACGCTGCAAACAGAGCGGCGATGGGGCGGGCTCCCACTCTCCTCCACCAGATTCTCATTTCACACTCCTCTCAAGATGTTCTCGAAAACTCCCCTCCTAAGTTAGGAGGGGAGCCGTTCGCGCGTTTTTTAGCGAACGGCGGGGTGGTTCCTCAGGCAACCACCCCGTCTGCGCCTGCCACAGCCACCCCTCCTAAGTTAGGAGGGGAGCTTCTGGTTATCGTCCCTCGCGTTGCTCGTAGAAGAAGTAATCGGCCGTGTAAGGCACAAACGCGGTGTGGCCGATGTCCGTTGACACGCTGCATCCCGTCGAGGGCGCCACTCCTCCGACGGTATTGAGTCGTTGAATGAAGGTCGTCTCAATCAACCTGTCGCCGCCCGTCGGACCCGCCTGGGCTCCAACCACCTGTACCTTGAGCCACGGAATCGCGCCCGGCTTGACGAAGTTTGCGTCCAGGGAGGACGCGATCACCTTGCCCCAGACGGTGCTCGTATCCCGGGAGTCTTCCCAGGTGACGCGCACGATGCCGCCCTCGACAGGATTGGGGCTGAAGAAATGGGTCGTCACTTGCCGTAGTTGGTCGTTGAACAATGTGGCCTGCGGCGTAAACAACGTCCAGGCGACGCCGGGACCTGAAGGCAGGCAAACGTAATTCTGTGTGCCGACGCCATGACCCACAAGGAAAGCCTCGTTCGGCGCCAGCACCTGAATGTTGCCGGGCACGGGTGGCGGTGTGACAGTGTGGGCGTGAGCCGCTTGCGGCGACACGATTGTGAATACCATGATCAGAGCACTGACGCACGCGATGAGCAGGATGCCCCGCCTGGTCTGTTGCTCCTTCTTATTGCAGTTCTTCATAATTCCATTCCTTTCTTTCAAATGCATTTCTTGTCTGTTCACAGTCAGGAGAATAGGCCCGGCAACCAGGGAAGTCATAAATCTGGCGTAAATGTGGCGTAACGTTTCGGTAACGTTGCCTTGTACGATGCAAGAAGCGACAATAGTGCGGACGTGAAACGTATATTCTTCGATCCTTTTTGCCTCGACCTGGCCGGCGAGTGCTTGTGGAGAGGCTCACAAGCAATAAAGCTCAGACCCAAAGCTTTCGCGGTGCTTGACTATCTCCTCGGGCGTCCGGGCCAGCTCGTTACAAAAGAAGAACTTCTCAATGCCGTCTGGCCAGGGACCTTTGTCGGCGAAGCCGTCCTCAAGGTCGCCATTCGTCAGGTCCG
>QHXD01000263.1 GCA_003223895.1 Acidobacteriota bacterium | reverse complement strand
GCTGCTGATCGGAGCGTTCGGATTGGTCGAGGGCAATGTCTGGAACAGTACGGGACCAGCGAGGCTTACCTGCCGGTTCTCGAAGCTATCGGGCGGTTGTGTCGAGAGGAGCGCCAGCTTGTAGATGTGCTGCGCAGGCTCGCGCCGATGTGGCTGCTGCAGATGCCTTCTCTCGTGAGCGCCTCCGATCGCCAGTCGCTGAGCCGGGAAGTGCTCGGAGCAAGACGCGAGCGAATGCTGCGCGAGATGGGCGAGGCTTTGGAGGCGCTGACAGCAGACAAGCCGCTGGTGCTCATATTGGAAGCCGTAAAGTATCTTCAACAGGCCGCAGAAAACGCGGTCCGCCGGTTTGCGTATCAGGAGGCGGTCGTGCTCTCGCGCCGAGGGCTCGAGGTGCTGGCGAAACTGCCGGACACGCCTGAGCGCGCCCAGCAGGAACTATGGCTTCACATCACTCTGGGCGTGCCATTGATTGCGACCGAGGGATATGCGGCTCCGGATGTAGGCACCGTGTACCTGAGAGCCCGGGAGCTATGTCGCCAGGCAGGCGAGACGCCGGAAATTTCTCAGGTCCTCTGGGGGCTCTGGACATTTTATGTATTGAGGGCAGAGTTAGGAACAGCCCGCGAGATCGCCGAGGAATTTCTGCGCCTGGCTGAACGACTTCCGTACCCCGGGTTTGCGATGCGAGCTCACCTGGTGATGGAGGTCACTTTCTTGCATCTTGGGGAGTTCGCTCCGGCCATGGAACACTTTGAAACAGCCCTCTCGCTCTACGATCCTGAGCGGCATCTCGAGGATGCTTTCCAGTATGCGCAGAACCCTGGAGTTGCCATGCGCTGCTTTGCCTCATGGGCGCTGTGGTTTCTCGGCAAACCTGATCAGGCGTTGGACCGCATCCAGGAAACCCTGACCCTGGCACGCGAGTTATCCGACCCTCACGGTCTGGCCCACGCACTCTTGTTTGCGGCGATTCTTCATCAGCTTCGCCGGGAAGAGCGGCTGGCGCAAGAATATGCCGAAGCCGTCCTCGCGGTTGCCAGCGAACATGGGCTGGTGATGTATCAGGCGCAGGCAACGATTATCCGGGGCTGGGCGCTGATCGGGCAGGGGCAGCCGGAAGAGGCGATTGAACAGATGCGCCAGGGGCTTGCTGCCTATCAAGTAACAGGCTGTGAGCTGATGCGTCCTCACTTTTTCGCTCTGCTGGCCGAGGCGTTGGGAAAAGCTCGAAAGGCCGATGAGGGGCTCGGCGGATTGAAAGAGTCGCTGGAGGCGGCGCAGAGCAATGGAGACGTATCCTACCTCGCTGAGCTATATCGCATAAAAGGTGAACTGTTGCTGTCGCAGGTTACAGGTCGAAGCGTTTCGCGAGCGGCTCCGAGTGGAAAAGATGTCATTGCGGCCGAACCGCCCGCGGTTGGCCGGGCCCAAGGCTGTTTTGATCAGTCCATCCAGATTGCCCGGAAGCAGAAGGCGAAGTCGCTGGAGTTGCGCGCTGTGATGAGTGTGGCCCGCCTCTATCAAAATCAGGGCAAACGGGAAGAAGCTCGGGATCTGCTCGCACAAATCTACGATACGTTCACCGAGGGATTTGGTACCGCGGACTTGCGCGAAGCGAAAGCTCTCATCGATGGGTTATCGGAAGGAGTGAGGCACTAATGCCCAAATGGATCCCTGAGGGTTGGCATAGCGTGACGCCTCGGCTTGTGGTTCACGATCCACCCAGGTTAGTCCAGTTCCTCAAGCAGGCGTTCGGCGCGACAGGAGACCTCCGAACAGAAATGCCGTCCGTGATGAAAATTGGCGACTCGCTCGTCATGGTAAGCAGCGTTGGCGCCCGCGACGCGACGCCTGGATTTCTGTACCTCTATGTCGATGATGCCGACGCGACTTATCA
>QHXD01000262.1:7894-13137 GCA_003223895.1 Acidobacteriota bacterium | reverse complement strand
AACGTTTCGAGGTTTCCCCGCTGCTCAATAACCTGCCACGCCGCGATCGAAAAGAGCACGAGCGCCGCCGCGGCGCCTGCCAGCAGGGTCAGGCGAAAATTCTGATGCCGGGGCCTGAACGGTTTTGTTCGCAATCCGGCCGCGTGCCGCGACAACGCGCCGGCAACTCCAAGCCGCTGCTTCCAGTGCGGATTGGACTTCAGTTTTTCTTCAAATGCGGTCCGGAAACTATCCGGAAGCCTGTCATTCACATAGTCATCGATGAGATCGTCCTCGAGCGCGACGAGATCATCGAAGTATTCGTCGTTCTTGAAGAGGGTCTCTTCCAGCCGGCTGCGGTCATCCTCGGAAAGAAGCCCGAGCAGATACTGAATCATAGTTGTTTGGTCCAGAATCTTCTGCTCCATTTCTGACTTCCTTAGTGATGCGGCCGTATTAATATTACTGGCGATCCCTCGAAAAGCATTTCATTCTCGCCGAAGACAACCCTGAACGCACAGCTCCAGCCGTTCCCGCAAACGATGAGCGCGTATTCGTAAGGTATTCAACGGGATCGCCAGCTCTTCTGCAAGTTGTTTGCGCCGTTCGACTTTCGCGCCCCGTTCCTGCTCGTAATACGTCAGGATCAGCCGCAGGTCTCCCAACGGAAGGCGTTTGAGACACTCGTTGAGGCACTTCAGGGCTTGTTCGTGCTCCGGATCAGGTTCCGCATGTGGAGGCGGCGGGACAAGATTGTTGAGCGCTGTCTGTTCCTGCGCACGGCTCTTACGAACCTCGAGCAAAACCAGCCGAGCCACGCCGTAACAGTAGGTGGCAGGATCCCGGATTTCGCCGTCCTGCGCGAATTTGTCGATGGTTCGTCTCAGCACCTCATCGGCATGGTCTTCGGGGAACGGGCAGTCTCGCCACTCGAAAAACTTCACCAGCTTGCGGCGTATGGTTTCGTAGCGCTCGCCCGCGCGTTCGCGGTCAGAATCCAGCCGCAGAAGAAAGCGATCAAAGACTTCCTGCTCTGTGCCTGCCTTCATTCGTGGCCTCAGGCTGGGTTTGTGGACTGCCCAGGCGAAATCGGCACGAATATAGCACAGGCTAAGCAATCGCGGGATCTGGTTCGTTGAACATCTCGAGCTGGCGGAATCCGGGTGCCTTGATATTAAACAAAGGCGTCCTCGGCTGCCGGATTGCCAATTCGAGCGCTGCGGCGGCGCGCTGGCGCTGGCGATTGGCTCGCAGCACTTCTGCCGCCCACTCCTCTGTAATTGGTTTCCCCAACAAGTATCTGGTGTCGCTGTGGAATCGGTCTGCGTGGTCGTTCCACCAGCTTTGGATCAATACCGGAGCAGGCCAGGGAAGATTCTCATCCGGGTCGCTTGCTACATTTTCGTTCGCGGGGTTGTCGTCCGGGCCTGCGTCGAATCCTTCGGGAGGCCCGGCGTCAAGATGCTCTTTAACGATGTCTACACCAGTAATAAGGATGAACGCTTCGCCGGCCACACGAGCCAGGGCGGGCTGGCTCATCTGCTGAATCAGCCAGGCAATGAGTTCCGGATCGCCCAGGGCGCCGGCGCCCGCGATTGCCAGCCGCAACTGGCTCGCGTTTTGCGATAGCTGCTGCTGCCAGGCCTTCGCGGGGCCGAACTCCATGCGTCGCATGGCGACTTCCAGGGCATCTTCCGAAAACCGGCCGCCCGAGTCTGAAATGGCCTTCAGTGTTCTGATCGCCCTGGGAGTGCCGTTGCGCAAAGCGCTGGACCAGGCTCCGGCAAATCGAACAGCCTCGTCCTCGGAATCGAGATAAAGCTCTGCAGCTTCCAGTAAATCACCGCGCCCCAGTTCCCCGGCGGCGCGGAGTGTCCGGGCTTTCAAGAAGGGGTCGGCGTCGTCAATGGGCGGCGAGGAATTTGTTGATGTAAGGTCTTACTTGCGCGAGAGGCAGCCAGCCCAGGCTCGCCGCAAGTCCACGCGACAGGTTCGATGTGGTCGTCGCCAGGTCCACTACTTGTTGTATTCGGGCTTCGTTTCCACTCGAGATCGCGACGACGGCGCTCGTGAAGACTCCCGCCGCTCCTTCTGTTTCCAACAACTGTTCACAAAGGTTCCATCCGAAGTCCTCGGCCAGACGGAGTCCATCAAGATTGGCATCCAGGCGATAGTCCAACTTCACCAGATCGCGCAAAGAATAATGCGGGGCGCAAACGGCCTGCTGCCGGAGAATGGCCAGAAAGACGGCTTCCTGGGCATGTTGTTCAACGATGGATGGAATGGCGGGCAAAAGGACTCCTTCCCTGAGAGACGACTCTTCACCGGAGCTGCACGACCTGGAGCGGGTACGTAAACTGGTGAAGAACCTGTGCCCAATTAATCACCGCCGCATAACAATCGTCGTCACACAGAAACACGTCGGGGAACGGCTGCTCGATCGTACGCGGATCGAGGAGAAATGCGGGTTCGGGTACAGCCGCCGACTGTTTGGGATGCATATCGTCGCTCGGATAACCCCCCAGCAACATCAGCCACGTCCATGTCTCGAGTGCCGCAAACACGATTGCCGCGGTGGCGTCATCGGGCTCACCTGCAAAAATGAGATGGACATAACGGTCACGGCTTGACCGGACCGGCGTTTCATAATTGAGATCAAAAGGGATTGGCTGGTATGGACTGGGATACGCGAGCCCCTTCAGATCGATTAGCGCGTCGTCCGGGCCGGCAGTGATGGGGGAAATGGTTTTCATTGAGATGCTGTTCAGAAGTCGCGCGCGCAGAATGTTGGTTAAAACGCGGTACGCACCCGGATCGATGTTCCGGAAAAGTACGCGCCAGGTCTGCTTGCTCGCCGGCAGATCTATTTCTTTTTCCAATAACTCCGCTCCGGATTGCCAGGGTGGTGTCGTAGAGTTCGTGAACATCCCTCGACGGGCCGCGTCCACAAAAGCCTGCACTGGATCGGGGAGCGTCAACTCGTTTTCCGGAGGGGGACCCTGGAGGTTATCTTTGAAGTTAGCATCGTCCTACTCCTTTTACTTATTGGTACTCTTTGTCCAACGCATTGAGCCACTCGTTCGTTTCGGTTTGCATGAACCACCCGCCCATGCCAGGAATCTCATCAATGCGAATTGGTCGAAGAACCTTTGCCACCCGCCGGTAGGGTTCCACGAAATCGCGATGGCCGAGGTCGCCCACTTGCGGAGACAGTCCCGCTTGAATCGCCACGCCATGCGCGACTTCATGCATGCTTATCGGAAGATCATCCCCCAACAGGGTTCGAACGTGGGATCGGCCGCCAATGAGATCGAGTGTCTTGTCACAAACCAGGTTGAGCCAGTTGGCGCGTTCGATCAGTGGAACGAACTCGGAAAGTTTGGGCTCATAGCGCAAAATTCGCGACTGAATTCCGCCGCCGTTGAATCCCAGTCCTGGATAACGGAGAACAAACGAGGCCAGGGCTTTTTTCGCCGGGTCGTAGAGGTCACGATCGATGGGCTGCAGGTAGTGGTTGAGCGCATAACCGCAATGGCCGGTGAAATCGGCGCCGTTTTTCACCAGAGAGAAATCCAGAATCCAGTCTCGTATCGCCGCCGGGTCGGCCAGGGGATGATCCAGCGGCACGCTCACGCGTAATTGGGAGCCGGGGTATGGCAGTTTGCTTTTTTGCTCCTCGTACGTGACCTTCCATTGGGCCCTTAGCTTGGGAGTTACCTCGTGGACAGGGCGGCGGAAGATGCTGATCTCAATAGTGCTGGCGGTGACGATCTTGTTGGGATCGTTGTCAGCCATTGTCATGTAATAGGCGAGCTTACCCTCACGCGGCCTGCTAAACCAGGTTGGGACCATCGATTCACCACGAGCGTCGAGTCTCTTGTATCCTTTCATGCTCTCGGCCAGGTAGTGAGTGATGCTGCTACCGAGGGCCGCGCGGGCACGTTGATAAAAATCGAGAATCCCCGCGTCGTCGGTTCGGTCAAGGAACAGAACGAATTCCAGACAAGGCACAACGATGGAGACTTCGCCTGCCTTAATGTGAAAACCGGACAAATCGATTGGTTGATCCATAGGAACTCACAGTCTCAATACGCGGGTGCCAGTCTCCCCGCCCAGCCAAGGCCCTGGGCAATGGCTCCGCCAAGCTCTCCAAGGGCACCCAAACCAAGCGTGGCTGGGTTGACCAGTGGAACCATAAATACTCCACGATTCATCATCAGTGCTGGATCCATTACCGGTACGGTAACCCTCTCCGGTTCGGGGTCCTCCTTACATTTGCAGTCTTTGGGGTTAAGGTTGAGATCCTGATACTCTCGTTTGCCTGGATTCTGATCCTCGTTCATCTGGTTTTGATCTGTTTGCTGGTCATTGCCGCTGCGAGGACTTTTGCGGGGAGAATAACTGTCGCCTTCGAATTTGTTGTCTCCGGCGACGGGTTTGCCATCAATATCGAGGGTCCAGTCGGGTGTGCGGTAAGGGTTGCCCTTGGTTTTAATAAAGTTCCAGATATTTTCGACCACGGATAGCGGAGCCCATTTCCCGTCAGGCTTTACTGCCCACGTCTTCTGATGCTCGATCTTGATCCTCTTGTCTTCCGGAAGCGTCTTGTTGTACTCGTCGGTGGCCTCCTCAAAACATTTATCGCGCGCACTTTTACCTGGCATGGTTGCTCCTTCGGGATTTACGCCATGATACCCGGTATCTTCTGGACGAAGTCACTGCCCTTGTTGCCTTCCTTGTTGCACCAGCAGAAGCTTTTGCAGAGCTGATCCTTGATGTTCCCCGGCAACTGATTGGGTTGCGCTTCCGGGGTTGGTGCAGTGTTCGGAGCGTTCCCGTTGTTCATCATCGGATCACTCAACCGGCAGACATTCTTGCCCTCCGCAAACACATCCATGCTGTAGTTGAGAAAGATCGCTTTGCCTTTGTTGACACCCGAAACAACTCCTCCCGCGGTGCCTGGTTCATCGCCGACGCTAGTACTGAAGTTGGAGTCACTCAACGCGATCCCCTCGCCATCGGCGAATACTGTCTTGGCGTGATCCGCGAGGTCCTTGGAAAAGGCAACGTTGACATAAGGAACAGGCACCGGTGGCGACGGCGTCAGGCAGGGATCCGGTGACGCGATCGACTTACCATCACTCTTCTTGTGGACCACCGACAGTTTATTAACGATTACTGTAGCTGCCATGACTCCCTCCTATGGCCGGCGAAGAAGACAGGCCGACCGATATGGCACGATATCGGAAGCTGCCCAGATCAAC
>QHXD01000262.1:7219-7860 GCA_003223895.1 Acidobacteriota bacterium | reverse complement strand
AGAGTCCGGGCCTTAAAGTAACGGACCAATTCAAATGATGCCAGTGCGACCAGAAGCGTGCCGGAAGCAGCGCCCACATCCCCCCAGTTAGCGGCAGGGTGTCGCAGATCGAGAGGTGAGCCATGCCGGGTTCCGGTGCGGACATAGGCGTAACCCCATTCGTCCGCTCGCCACGACTCGCCGTTCAAATCGCAGTAAGTAACGCGTATTCGCTCGTCCGGGCAATGTTCGTCACTGAAAATGGCATTAAACGCTTGCGTCAAGCCTTCGCCGATGGTCGGCTTCTCTGCAAACCATGGGCGGGGTTCGATGCCCCGGCCTGCTGTGAGGACTTCTGCGGCAACCGGCAGCCTTAGACGCTCGGCCTCCGCTCGCGAACAGAGCAGGACAAAACCTGCTCCCTCCCCGGGAATGAATCCGTTGGGCTGCTCTTCCAATTTCAAGCGATCCTGGGCTTCCAGGCAATGCAGTGTTTCGATCGAGTGATAGCACTCCACGCCACCTACCAGGGCAGCCTGCAGATCGCCGTTGCGGATGAGGTTCGCAGCAGAGACAAGAGCGGCTACGCCCCCTTCATTGCCCGTGGCGGTGAACATACAGTGTGGTTTGTCCGGCCGAATGGGCAAATCCGCGATCACCGC
>QHXD01000262.1:0-7172 GCA_003223895.1 Acidobacteriota bacterium | reverse complement strand
AAAGGAAAACAGCCAACTCCGGCGAGCGATCTCTTTCGAAACATTGCAACCAGGGGTCGATCGCTTCGCTGGCGGCGGCCACAGCCATGGATTTCATCCGCTCGAACGGGACCGCGTCCTTTGGCAAAGAATCCAGCTGAGATACCTTCAGTGGTTCGCCCTCTTTATAACCCAGCAAATAGTCACTCAGCCGGAAACAGTTCAGACCGGCGCGCACAACCGCGACGTTGGCAGGTAGATTCAGTCCAACCGCCGTCTGTGCGCCCAGGCCGACAATGACCGGTGATCTATTCATCGCAGCCCTCGATTACAAACCGGACCGTCCTCCATCCGCTGCGACGCGGATATGAGGTTTCACTTCCACGACCGTACTCAACACATCTCGAACGCGAGCCCCGCAATTCAAACTCGACCGCCACACCATAACCAGTTTCTTCGCCGCCGGTTCGATGATGACTCGGTCCAACTGAACCTTTTGGCGGAAACGGCCGGCCCTGGTAGAGGTTGTCAGGATCAGATAAGCATTCGGCAAACGAAACCTCAGATCGGAGTTGGGAGTGAGGTTCGTCAACCTGACTTGTTCGCCGCCATGAAGAGGCTCACCGCTCACCAGCCGAGGATGCGCAGCCTGAGCTTGACGCGGATCGTAATCCTGCGGCCAGAGCGGCATGCGCTCGTTCCGCCACCTGTCGTCGAAGGTTCCTGCATACTCCAATCGCGGGCTCCACATTGCCGGAATAGGACCCAATCCAACCGGGACCGGGCGGTCGCTCCATGACCGGATCAAATGGCCTGGGTCTTCAATGTTAGGCAATGGTCTACCGCTCAAAGTGTTCGCCGGCCAATGGGATTTCGGGGCTCTTTCTCCTGCCGGCCGTCCTTCTGCCCAAGGACGTTGGTTCCGCCGTATGCCCGCTCGTACGTTACCGGCTGAGTTGTGAATGGTTCGGGGTCGGTCATTCTGAGGCCGAACATATCACCTTGCCATATCCGGTCACCAAAAATCCGGAGTGTTTGGGTGACAGGGCCAACAGATACGGTCACGTCCAGCTCGCGTACCGGTATTTCATACGGCGCATGGGCAGTGGCGAGCAAAGTGACGTCGGTTCCGGGATGATCGAAGACCATTTCCCCTTCACGCAACAAACTGGATTTGCCGGGTTCGCCCGAATACAACGGGGAGAGGCAGACGGGCTCGGGCTGGGGATGCGGATCGATGAAGCCGTCTTCGTTCAGCAAGTACGTGGCTTTGACAATCACGACCCAGAACTGGTCGCCGTCCGGACCGACCAGAGCCGCTCTGTCGGCGGAAAAACTGGTGTTGTTGATCAACTGAAGCATACAAACGAACCCTCACGCTTGTAGCGGCGGTCCATGATCGCCGCTTCGAATGAATTCGCCGAATGTATTCCCCTCCTTCGTAAGGAGGGGACTGGAGATCGGCCATTTTTTCGGAGGTTTTGAGCAATGGTGTCCGCATTGGCGTCCCCTCCTAGATTAGGAGGGGTGGCTGCGCCATCAATAAATGCGGCGAAGCCTCCTTAGCCGGCGCAGACGGGGTGGTCGATCAATGTTGCGAAGCCACCTTATAGATGCTGGCGAAGCCCTCCTTTTTTATTCGGTTCGCTTCGCGGGCTTTCTATAAGGTAGCTTCGCGACGTTGATCGACCACCCCGCCGCTCGCTTCTAACGAACTATTAATCGCTCGCGGCACCCCTCCTAATCTCTAGGAGGGGAGTTCTCCAAGCCGCGCACAAATGGCCAATCTCCAGACCCCTCCTTCATAAGGAGGGGAGTACAATCAGCGAATTCATTCCCGGCTTCTATTGATCCCAGGAAAAACCGGCGCTCATAGAGCGCCGCTACAGTTCAGTTGATGCGTACAGACCCACCCTTGATGCAGTTAGCGCCCGAGGATCGGGTGAGAACGTACTCACCCACGATCAACACCTTCCCCGACCGGGTAAGAGTGATGCTGGCTTGACCGCAGCGAAGAACGATTTCGCGGTCCGCAGTCAGTACAAACTTTTCCTGGTCTGCCTCGACGGTCAGGTGCCTGGCTTCGGTTTCCGCGGTCTTGATCGTGCCAAGAATAATAGGCAGCGAAGCATTGCCGTCTTCGAATCCCAGGACAGCCTGCTGGCCAATTTCTTTTTCAGTGAGCAGGGTAAGCGTACGAGCCTTCATCGGTGCGCCCGAAGTGTTGCGGGAATGATCAATGAGTGCCTCGGAAGAATTCAGGATGCCGACGATTGTACCGACTACAATCTCCCCCCACGTCCCTGGCTTGCGAGCCGGCTCGATCAGAACAAGCGGGCCTTCGAAAATAGTGTCGCTCATGGTGTGTTCTCTGGAAAATTGACGTGCTTCACGATATCAACACGTCGGATTTGTTGTTGTTTCTGGTTTACCTGCGCGGTTTTCGTTTATCAAAGTGGACACACCATCGTCAACGGAAAGGTGGCGTCGCGCGAACCGTCCGAATGTTCGCAAGGAAGAAGTAGCGCTTAGGTCACGCGTGCTGTGGGGTCACTCCACAGAGCATGACAAATCCGGGCAGCGCAGGGCACTGACAACACTTGATTCAGTGTAAATCCCGTGACCGGGCCGAACTTCGGCAGCGTCATTCCCAACCTGCTCCGCTCTTGCTCAGCCAATCAACAACCATTCGCCGCCGCTCTGGCCGGCCGACGCTTGAAGGCTATTTCCTGTATGGGCCGATATCAAAGAATTTCTCCTCGAATGTGAAGATTACGTTCTGGCCTGAGGAGTCTAATGAGACGGAACTCACCGAGAGGCTGGAGGGGACGATCCGATACAGGTACGGAAGCGATGACAGCTTTGTTGACCTTCGCGCAGGTGTTCCCCATCCGCACGAGGGCATCGGCGGATCCGAGTCCTACGTTGCTTCCGATACCCGCCCTTTCATTCAGGAACTGAGAACAGCTAATTTCAACCAGGACACATTCTTTACGCCGTTCGGTTTCCACCAGGCAGGAGGTTCGGTGGGGTACTACTACAAGAGAACCACTGTCAGGGCGCAAGTAACCACCGGCATCAGAGTCAAACTCGACAAGGAAGGCAACCTGGAACCCTTCGGCCTGAAAGATCCCTTAATCACCGCCCTGCCTCAAACAGGGAGTTACGCGTTACGCCGGAGTATCAATATGTAGTGCAGAAAAATGGCCCCGGCCAGCCGAACCGTGTGGATAACAGGTTGCAGGTGCGGCTTTACTGGGTGCGATAAAGAAATTTAGCCGCGAATTACGCGAATTACGCAAATGGGCGCATCAAAGGATTCTTGACGCGCCCATTTGCGTAATTCGCGTAATTCGCGGCTAAATTCCCGTGGTCGCCATCTATACGAACAGCGGCGAGATCTCCTGGCTTCTGATCATCTGTTTTGATGCGAAGGGTTCGATGTAGTGGAAGCTGCGCCCCGACGGCGTTCCGTCGATGACTTTTGTCCAATCGAAGCCGAGCGCCGAATAGATGGTAGTGGCAACATCCTCCATGTAGATGGACCGCTTGATGTTCCAGCCGGACTCGATTACCTTGGCGCCGATTTCATCCGTCTTCCCGATCACTCGGCCACCTTTGATACCGCCGCCCGCAAACAATCCGGTCAAGGCATATTGATAATGATCACGGCCTTTCATCGGATTGAGTTCGCCGGGCGTCCGGCCGAATTCGCCAAAGCAGGCGACGACAGTCTCATCCAGCAGCGAGCGTCCATCCTTGCGCTTCCGGCCGACCAGATCATCGAGTAACGAGGAAAGGGCAGTGTCGATATCTTTGGACAGCTTGTACTGATTTCCTTCGTTGTAAATGCGGCTGTGGAAATCCCAGTATCCAAAGTTCACAAAAACGAAGTGGGTACCGGCATCGGCTTCGACCAGATTGCGCGCAAGGATGCATCCGTCTCCGACCAGCGTTTTCCCATAACGATCATGATCCGCGGGATCGACCTGGAAAACCTGGGAGGCGCGTGTATCCGACATCATGCTGATCGCACCCTCGTAATAATTGTGGTAATCGCGATAGGCTTTGGCCGCAAGCGACGGATCGTTTCGCAAACGCTCGTCGAAATTCTTCAAGAGTTCCCAGCGGCGCAGGAGTTTTTTCCGGCTGGGATCGTCCATCGCAATGGCGGCCATGCCGGTGGTCGTGTCGATATGAAATGGGTTGTAGGTTGCCGGCAGGAAACCGGAGCCCAGCAGCCCCGCCTGGCTGGACGTCACGTTGATGGCGACATAACCGGGCAACGTGTCCGTCGGCTGCCGCCGATTGGCGAACTCATAGGCCACCACCGAACCGACGGGCGGGAGTTCCTTCTGCAGCGCCGGATTCATCATATGCGCGGACTGCACGTAATATTGAGCGCGGAAGTGCACACTGTCCCAGGCTTCCATCGAACGAACCAGAGAGAATCGGTCCCGCTGCCTGGAAAGCTGCGGATACAGCTTCATCGGCCACTTCACGCCCGGTTCGATCTCGCGAATATCAAAGTTCTCCGGCGTCCATTTGCCTTCCTTGAGATCCCAGGAATCGACGTGGGATTGCCCGCCCTCCAGCATGATGAAGATGACGAAGCGCGCGGACCCGCGGGGTTGTACCTTCGACTGTGCGTACACATTCGTCGGCTTCAGCAGCGGCAGAAACCAATACGCGCTGACAGCAGAAGCCCCAACCTTGAAAGCCTCGCGGCGAGTGAGAAGAGTGTCGAGTAGATTGGACATCGGAGTTTCTCCTGAAAAAGAACTAGCCGCGAATAACGCCAATTACGCCAACGTTCGCGTAATTAGCGTAATTCGCGGCTAATTCTTTCTGGTTCCTCATAAAGTAACGCTAAAAGTTATGCACGAACTCGACCTTATTGACCAATAACCACTGCAGGTCTTCCCATCCTTCGGGACCGCTCGCTACCACCTGTCTGGCATTCGCCATTTCTGCGGGCGTCGGCCGCCGGACCAGGAAGCGCTCGAAGAGACGGCTGATCTTCTCTTCCTGCGGCAATTCCTGTTTGAGCAATCCAGCCAGGTAGCTGTTTTCCGCTGCTTTAATCTGGCGCTGAACGAGCGTGCTATTCATCAGCAGGACGGCCTGGGTGATCGCGCCGTCATTGGTGCGCTCCGACGATTGCCGGTTCGTCTGGCCGAAAGATTCGAGGAAGAAGTGAATTTCTTTCAGAGCCGGATCATTAACTCCCCGTATGAACTCGTCCGGGGCGTAGGCCTCGGCTGCAAATTTCACTTTTACGTCCGTGCCCCGTATTGGAACGTCTGTGGTGAGATTCGTGGCATTGACGAGCGAATCGTAGATCTCCTCGGCCTTCAGCCGCCGCACGAACTTTCGTGCGAAGTACGGGGCGTAACTGGCCTTCCACTCGCCCGGAAACTGCGACGAAAGCTGGTACGCATTGGACCTGGCGATGAGCTTCAAGACGGAGCGAATACTGTAATTGTTTTCGCGGAAGTATTGCGCGAGGGCTTCCAGAAGCTCCGGATGTGAAGGTTGCAAGGTCCACGGGGCCGGCGGCGGATTCTTCGGATCGAGACGCGCCATATCAAAGGAGAACGGCGGGTCAACGATGCCGACACCAAACATCTCCGACCACAGAAGATTCACGGTGGCGCGCGCGAATTGCGGATCCGAGGTCAGCATCCGGGCAAACTCAGGCCGTGGATGCTTCGAGGCGTCAGGCTTCTCGCCGGTAAACATATATAAGGGATCGAGCAATCCGGATTTCCCACGGCGCTCCACTCGAATTACGGTGCGGCCGGAAGGGTCGTAGCCGGGGCCATTGTCATCGATGGAATACTCATCCTGGGCTGTGTCTATTTCGGTGCGGCGGAGAACGTTTGTTCTTCCGAAAAAGGCCGCCATCTTCCAAATCTCTTCACGCTTCCGCTGGCTGAGCCAGAGATTGATCTTCTCCAGGTGGCGGGCGCCGTCATGACAGGAAGCACAGCTGATATCCACGCCCAGGAAATCCTTTGTTGCATGGACGGCCAGCTCGTCGGACGTGTCTTCGTGAACCTCGTCATCGCACGCGACCGCCGTTACGACCCAACGGGCGACGTAAGTGGCCGGGCCCACATACCAGTTCGAGACGGCATTCGCCGTCAGCATTTCCTGGACCATCACGTTGTATGGGCGGTCCAGGTGAATGTTGTCGTAAACCCAGCGGTAAAAAAGATTCTTTGCAGCCTGGCCGACGCGTCCCGGCGCAGGCCTATAGATGTCGTTGAAGAAGTAGGTCCACTTGACCTCGTACGTCTTGGATGTTGCCAGGCGATCGATCAGCTTGTCCCGCTTGTCGGCCTCGCTGGAAGCCAGAAATGCGCGTAACTCGTCGTCGTGCGGGATTCGCCCCGTCAGGTCGATGTGGACCCGCCGGAAGAACTCCTCATCGGACGACAGTGAAGCATGGGGCACTCCATCCTTTTCCATCTTTCCGAAGATGAATTCATCAATGAGGTTCTTACGTGGTACCGGAGTCGATGCCAACTCTCCCCGGGAAGGCCGAAGTTGCTCGGTGAGATCCGACGCAGCCGACCTGCCGCTTGCTGGAGGGACGGGCGGATGATCCTTCGGCAACTCTGGAACCTGCGCGCCCAGAGTCGAAACCATGCACAGAATCAAACATCCAAGACCAAACGGGCGCATGCGGCCTCCTTTGCTAGCAGAATGTTGCGGAATGGAGACAGTTTTTTAGCCGCGGATTACGCGAATTACGCGAATGGGGCGCATCAAGAATTGTTTTTTGCGCCCCATTCGCGTAATTCGCGTAATCCGCGGCCAAACAACTGTCTCCATTCCGCAACATTCTAAAATATCTCCGGCCAGGAAAACGTAATCACCGTGTTCATGATGCCGCTCGGCGGACGGACCCTCTGCCCCGCAGCGCTCATGATGACCTCCTTGTGAATCGGATCCAGAACAACTCCGGATGCCACGTATCCGGTGAGCTGTTGAACGGGAAGTCTCCAGCGGGGAGCAACCTCCCCGTTATCATTAATGCTCCATGCGCAAACAGACCCCCCGGAGCAGCCACCGATAATCCAGCCCTTCGGCGGATAAACCTGGAACGTGTCGATGCGTCCCATGCCGCTCTTCGGTCCCTGGATCACTGCTCGCGGCGCCGTATTTCCGCTGGCGGTCCGATCAAA
>QHXD01000261.1 GCA_003223895.1 Acidobacteriota bacterium | reverse complement strand
GCGTCGGACCCAATGTGATTCCGTCAGAAGCCGAGGCGACTTTGGATATTCGCGCTTTACCGGGCGAAGACATCGATGAATTCTATGGTGAAATGAAACGCGTCATCGGTGATCCGGCGATAAAGATCGTGCCTATTCCTTCCACGCGCCCTGAGGCGCCGGCGTCGCGTCTGGACACCGAAATGTATCGGGTGATCGAACAGGTGAGTAAACGGATGTATGCGGGCTCCGTCGTGCTTCCCGCGATGTCGAACGATTGCTCGAATCGTCGCTGTATCGATTTGTCGAGTTCACCTGGAACATCGTCAGTGAAATTGTCATCAAAAAATGAGAATCTCACGGATGATGTGGACCTGGATTCGGGCAATGGGCAGTTTCCCGCCGCGCATCCGTCTGAGGCGCACGAGCGGATCAAGCGGAAGTGTTGCAAACTGATCGCATAAGTGAGACGCGTACGGCAGCGTGATAAGTAGGATCACGCAATGGAAGGATGCGCCGTCACTCAGGATCTATCTGCACCGCATCAAACCGTCAGCGCAGCAAGCAACGCGCCGATATCCTGCGTGTTCTCCAGCACCCAGAGCGATTGTAGAGCGGCATCGGTTTTCTGGCGCGGCCAGCGCTTGCCGATATTGCCGCGGAATTTGCGGTCGATGTCCGGCCTTTGCATTGGCCTGCCCGCGAAGCCGGGAATGTCGTTGACCTCTCGGCTGACGCGCTGCCCATCGGCCAAAATCGCGGTGATGCGCGTCGGCACGGCGCCACCGGTCCGCGCGGTGAGCACCGGATCTTCCGCGACCGTAATCTTCTGCATGAAGGCGAGGATGCGCGGTTCCTTCAACTTCGCCGGCGCATAGCTGTCATTGGTGATGTCGCCGTCAAACATGGCGCGCGCCGTGATGTAGGGCATGGAATGATCGGCGGTGTCGCGCGTCACGGGCGCCCATTTCTCGCGATCGGTGCCGGTCTGCACCAGTCCGCGCTTGGACGTCGCGATTTCGATGGAGGCGATTCGTTCGAGCGCCGCGGCCCTGTCATAGCCGACGGGCGCACCCCGTGTCACCTCATCGGCGATCGCCGTGGCCGCAACGATCGCGGTCTGGGTGAAGACCACCGCGGGATAGGCCTTCATGCCGCATTGATTGATGCGGAACGGATTCCCGTGGCCGCCGAATTTCGCGACGTCGATACTCGCCTCACCCGAAACCTGCTTGAAGAGGCCGAGCGTGCCCTCGAAGATCGGCGTCGGGCCGGTCAAGCCGCCGCGCGCCAGCATCGCGGCGAACACGGCGTTGCGCGAGGCTTCGCCATCCGCGAGTCCCTTCCAGTCAGAGAGCACCTGCCTCCGCGTCTGGCCCATGGAAATGTGGTCGTTGATCGCAAGGTTGACCGCCTCGGTCAGCTTCGCCGCATCCAGTCTCATCAGCTTGCCGGCCGCGAGCGCCACGGCCGGAAGACTGAACACCGGCGAGTCCCAGCCGCGCGAGCTGATGTCGAGAGCGTCCACCAGGCGGCAATTGATCTCGTAGGCAAGCGCAATCGCCGTGATGAGGTCATGGCCGCGTGCGCGTTCGGATTCGGCGACGGCAAAGCACGGGGCGATATGGTCGCTGGGGTGGCTGGTCATTCTGCCGACATAGATGTCGTTCAGATCGTAATACCGGCCCGCCGAGCCATTGGCGAAAGCGGCAAGATCGGGCGAGGTCTTACGCGCCGTGCCGATGATGGTGGCCGGGCCTTGCACGCTTTGTGCGATTTCACGGCACACCCGCACGGGCCGCTCGTCGAAGGCGGCGATGCCGCAGCCGAGCGTGTCGATGACATGCGATTTGACGCGTTCGATGGTCGCAGCATCGAGATCTTCGTAACGCAGCGCCGCCGCGTACGCGGCCAGTCTTTCCGCCAATGGCCGGGTTTCGGCGGCGCGCGCGTTTCGCGCAAAGCCGTACACGCCGAGTGCCGCTATTCCGGCGACAATGCTGCGGCGGGAAATCTTCTTGCTGTCGATCTGTCCCTCTTGCCATGGCCGCGATAGTAGCACGCTTTTTGGAAAACGGGCGCCCGTAGCCTGCTGTATGCTAGCAACACAATGAAAAGCATCACATTCTTGAGCCTTGCAGCACTACTTCTCGTTCAAGACCCCCAGCCGCCGGTGATCGGCGAGCAACACTACCGCATCTATCGCGGCGACGGAAGCGCGGCCACACTCGATCACCTTGTGGCCGCGTCACGAGCGGCTGTGGTCACGTTCTTAGGCGAATCTCACGACGATCCCGTCGCGCATTATCTTGAAGAGCAGATCCTTCGCAGAACCTGGGATCCCGACGCGGCACTCTCTCTGGAAATGTTTGAACGCGACGTGCAGTATGTGCTCGACGAGTACCTGGCCGGCTTTATCACCGAGAATCACCTCATCGCCAGCGGCCGCGCCTGGAAGAACTACGCCTCCGACTATCGTCCACTGATCGAGTTCGCCAAAGAGAAAAAGATGCCCGTCGTGGCCGCCAATGCCCCGCGTCGGTATGTGAACCGCGTTAGCCGCTTGGGCGTCGCGGCCCTGGCTGAAATTGAGCCTGAAGGCGGGCGGTTTTTGCCACCTATGCCCTACACTGAGGCGTCGGCAGACTACGCGGCGAAGTTCACCCGCGCTATGGAAGAACATCGAGAAGACGGCAAGCCACCTTCACCCAGGTCGATCGCGCTCGCTTTGGAAGCCCAAAGCCTTTGGGACGCCACGATGGCGTACTCGATTGCGGATTTCTTGACGAAACATCCAGGCAAGAGGGTCCTTCACGTGAATGGAAGCTTTCATACAGCGCACCGGTTGGGGATCGTCGAGCACTTATTACGCTATCGTCCAAATACGCCCCTTGTAGTCGTCACGATCCTGCCTGAAGCGTCTTTCCCGGCATTCGATGCCAAGGGCATGTACGGCGCCGGCACTTTTGTTGTTGTAACCGATCCAACGCTGCCGCGCACTTATCCCTCCGAATCGTCCGGACCGCAGAAAAACGATGACAAGTAGGTTGTTCTCAACTTAGATCACTTTTCTCCGGCCTCTGCGGCTTGTTTGTCGTCGGATCGGGCACCGGAGAGAATGAGTTGCATCCCGTAGTTTCCCTCATGACATGCATATTCGTACACAGGACCCTGGAACGGTCTCATGGGAATCTCTCCAGACCACGGCTTTGTGTAGGTGCCTGGATCGTCAATTGTGAACTGATAGAGGAGTATGTCTGGAGCGGTCCGCGTGAAGCGCTCGGTCACACGCATCTTCGCATCCGGGCGCCTACCCCCGCCTCCCTCCGTCATGGGTGTTCCAAACCAGCCTCGTTTGCCGTTGAAGTTGATCGTTTCCACCACAAGCGTGTTGCCTTCCCAGTGACCCCGCGAGTCGCCCATCCATTGAGGTACGACCCCATGCGGGCGCCCATCCAAAGGTATGATGCGGACGTCGTGGATCATCTCGACCAAAATTATCAGATGATCGTGGGTTTGAATGATCTGATAGTTGTTGTTGTAGAAAGTGGGAAGCATAGGCGGCCCGCTGCTGATCCACGTGATGCATCGCTCGATGGTGGTCATGTCCTCCGGTCCGTCGTGAGGGTGCTGCTTGTGGTACGCCTGATCGGCTTCAAATCTCTTCTGGGCCTCCGGCGTTAGAGGCGGCATTCTTCCGTCTCTGGGGTCTGTGATGATGGAAGTACGCCCGTTTGCCAGGGCCCACTTGGAGTCCTCCTTAAACGCCGCATTGTAATCCCCTACTTCCCCTGGCCGCTCGGATGCCTGCCGATCCGAGGCCTTCGTTCGCTCACGCGCATCCTTTTCCAGGATCCTGGCTTCGTCATCAGTTACAAACTCTTTTCCAGCAAGAGCCAGAGGTCGTTCCAAAGGTGTCAACGTGTTATTCGACCAGTACCCGCCCAAATCCGGCCTGCCATCCGGCAGACGAGGCGCAGTCCACGTTGTCGACTTCGCGGCTGGGGCCTGGGCGGCAATCTTTGCCGGTGACAGGAAAGTAGCTAATGAGATCACTGCGAGAGCTGGGAGTCGGGAATTCATGGTCAGTCTCCTTTCGGGCAAATCACCGAACATTTAAAGAAAGGATAGCCGCGGTTTACTTCTTGTTATCTCCGTCCGGCGCGCCGGCGCCCTCCGAACCGATAAGAAGCTTTCGCCCATCGGGGAGCGTAATATCTCTTCCGCTCCCCTTGGACGACCCATCCTTGGCCTGAAAGCCGTCAACGACGACTTCGGTGCCAAGAGGAATAGTATTTTTCGTAAAGCCACGCCGGAGCAGAACGTTCGGAGTACCTGCTTCGATCATCCAGCTGGTCACCTTGCCATCCGGACCCTTCACGTCGACATGGAACCATGCATGGGGATTGACCAATTCCACCTTCGTGATCACGCCCGTAAAGTGGATCGGTTTCTTCACGTCAAATTCCGCGGAAAACGCGTGGTGCGCCCAAGCCGGTACTGCCGCCACGAACAGAGCGGCGCAGGCAACTCCAATAGCTAACTTGCTTCTCATCGGTTGTTCCTTTCTAAACGGCCCGACTCGAGCCGTGCTGTCATAGTCATAGCAATTCCCCGCGCGTTTGATAGAATAGCCGACCATCTTACCGAAAACATTGAGAGAAGGCCACCAAAGGAGGACCTATGCGTCCAGTCGTGATACGCATTGCCATCCTGACAGTTTTGCTGACATGCAAATTGTTCGGCCAGGCCCAAAGCGGGACGGTGGTCGGCACAGTTACGGACCCGGCTGGCGCCGTGGTTCCCTATGCGATCGTCACTATTACCAGTGTGGATACTGGCCTCGTCCGAACCGCTACCGCCAACGCCAACGGTCAATACCGCATTGACACGTTTCCCACCGGACCCGTCACAATAACGGTGGAGCAGCCCGGTTTTCAGAAACTGGTTCGCTCGGGCTTATCGTTAACGGCGGCTGATACGCTCACGGTCAATCTCGAGATCCCCGTCGGCAACATCCAGGAGACGGTGGAGGTGACGGAGGCGGCGCCGTTGTTGCAATCGCAGACTGCGACAGTGTCCACGCTCATCACCAATCTGCAGATGCTGGAGACGCCCATCAACGGGCGGACTTTTAACCAACTAATTCTGCTGAGCTCGGGCACCGCGCCGACACAACCCGGTGGGACCCTGACCAGCCTCACGGGCTTCAGCAGCCGCGCCAACAACACCTTCTCGATCAACGGAAATACGGCGCAAAATAACTCTTACCTGATTGATGGCCTATACAACATGGGACTCTGGACCCAGGCCCTCGTCATGGTGCCCACCATCGACTCCATCCAGGAACAACGGCTAATGGCCAATGCTTACTCGGCCCAGTACGGCGGCGCTGCCGGGGCGGTGACACTGGTACAGACCAAGTCGGGCACCGCTTCGTTCCATGGAGGGGCCTATCATTTTCTTCGCAACGGCGCTCTCGACGCCAATTCGTTTTTCAACAACCTCAATGGGATCGCCAAACCGATCCAAAAACGTAACGAGTTCGGCGGCACTTTTGGCGGGCCAATCCGCAAGGACAAGACGTTCTTTTTTGTGGATTATCAAGGAATCCAATGGGCCGCGCCGACTAACGTGACAAATAGCATCGCCACGGCGGCCCAGGCGCAGATGGTCCAAACGGGCGATTTCAGCGGGCTCGGGACGACGATCTATGATCCACTCAGCGTGACTCCCACCGGACAGCGCATCGCGTTTCCCGGTAATATCATCCCGCGAAACCGTCTGAGTCCTATGGCAGCCAACATCATCAGTTTGTTGCCGCCGCGGACCTCGGCCGGCGCTACGAATAACTTCGTCTGGAACCCGGTCACCGTACAGCATGTCGATCAGGCCGACGCACGAATCGACCAGAACTTCGGAGCGGCTGACCGGTTCTTCTTCAAGTACAGCATCGATAAATCCAACGCCACGGGAAATTGCACCCTTCCCCCGAACCCGGCCGCGGCCGCGCAGTTCAATGTTAATCCCCAGTGTGTGACCGGCGGTACTTTTGACTATGACATGACTAACTGGTCAGCGGTCGCAAGTTACACCAAAATTATCAGCCCGACCTTCATCAATGAGACGCGCCTCGGAGTCCTGCGCAACTTTATGGAAGATCGAGCCCCGGATCACCTTCGAGACATCGCAACTCCTTTGGGGAATCCCTCGCTCGCCGTTGATCCTCTCAACTATGGCATTCCCGCGATTCAAATCTCAGGTATTGCCACCAGCCCGATGATCGGAGGTTCGAGCGCCAATCCCGAGTTCCTGCGTACGGTTGTCTTCCAGTATGAAAACGTTGCGACTCTGAACAAAGGGAACCACAGTATCAAGTTCGGGGCGGTACACTTCCGTGACCGCTTTAACGCCCACACGACCAATTTCCCGAGAGGCACATACACCTTCAACGGCCAGTACACCAGACAAGTCGGGTCGAGTTCCGGCGCCACCGCCCTGGCTGACTTTGCACTCGGTTACACAAGTGCGATACAGCGCACTCAGCAATTTGGCGTTTTCGGCGAGCGCAGGTGGAGGTTGGCATCGTTTATCGAAGACGCCTGGCGGGTGAACAACCGGCTGACGGTCACCTACGGTTTGCGACACGAACTGCAGGCGCCGTTCTATGAGATTTATGACCGGCAAAGTAACATTACCCCCGCCGGGCAGGTTGTCCTCCCCAGAGACAATCCATGCGGCCGCTCTACGGTCTGCCTGGATAAGAAGGGCTGGGCTCCACGCGTGGGCATCGCATACTCGCTTACCAAAGATCAGAAAACCGTATTTCGCGCGGGGAGTGGGGTTGGGTATTTTTGGGGGATGAACGGCGGAAGACAGATGGTTGAAAACCCGCCGATGAACGTCATCCAGCAGTTTACGACAAATCCGGAGGCGGCCCCGTCTCTCTCTCTCACTCAAACTCTGCCGAGACCGGTTTTACCCAATCTCTCGGACCCGACACAGCTCAACATTATCTTTCTGGCGTACGATACGCATATGAAGCTGGCCCAGAGCATGCAATGGAGCGCCGACATCCAGCGGGAACTGCGGCCGGACCTCATGTTATCGGTGGGATATGTTGGAACGCGGACCAATCGCATGATGAATCCTGTAAATGCCAATATGGCCGCTCCAGGTACAGGCCCGCCGGGACCCAGGCGGCCGCTTTTCTCTGTTAATCCGGCGATCCCGGACATTCACTATCGGACAAACGCCTTTGGAGCCAAATACCACTCCCTCCAGGTGAACCTTGACAAGCGCTATGGCAACGGCCTGTCGGGGCATCTCGCTTACACGTGGTCCCATAACATGACCAATACCGTTGGGCCAAATTCCGTTCAATACCCGCCGATGAACAGCCTTTGCATTGCATGCGACTGGGGTCCTGCGAACGAGGACCGGCGCCACATGCTGGTGATCAATCATCTTTACGAATTGCCGTTCGGCGCGGGGCGCCCATTCGCTAACCACGGCGTAATGTCCAGGGTTGTTGGGGGTTGGGACATTTCA
>QHXD01000260.1 GCA_003223895.1 Acidobacteriota bacterium | reverse complement strand
GACCAGGGCTGGTTGGCATGGTTCTTCATCGCCGCTGCGAAGAATCAGCCGCTGACGCTTTATGGGGATGGTAAACAGGTTCGCGACCTCCTCTACATCGACGACCTGCTCGATTTCTACGATCGGGCAGTTGAAAACATAGAGCGGGTTAAGGGCAAAATTTACAACGTGGGGGGCGGGCCAGAAAACAGCATGTCGGTATGGTCGGAGCTGAAACCGCATATCGATGGCCTGTTCCAACGGCAGGTTAGCGCAGACTATGCGCCTTGGAGGCCCGGTGACCAGCGTATCTACGTCTCGGACATCCGCCGGGCTGCTATGGATCTTGGCTGGCGTCCAAAGACGGATCTACAGGAAGGCCTCGCGAGACTCTACGAGTGGGTTCAGGAACTTCTCGGCGCCGCCTCCCCGCAGGACTTGGAAAAGAAAGCGTCTTTGATGTACCGTTAAAACGAGCCGCGAATTACGCCAATGACGGCTGGTGTTCGTCCTTTCTTTGTCCTCCTTCAAGTGTTGGTTGACAAATGTTCATAGCCGACAAAAATCTGACAAATCGGTAGTGACTCAGTTTTGAATGAACGCGGGCTTGAGCCCACGACGATTCAGACCGAACGTTGATCCCGAATGTAGTCGCGGGCTTTAGGCCGCGTTGATCCAAGACATTTTTTCAAACTGAGTCACGAACCAGAAATCTCTATACTCAAGGAGGAGAGATCATGATTTTGATCTATGGCAGTAAGCTTGGTTCGAAAATCGCCCGCATGTCTGCTTTGATATCCATTTTGTTATTGTGCATGGTGTCGGCCGCTCCTGTCTTCGCTGAGGATCTTCCGGACGGCGCATGCCAGGCATCGAATTCGCTGTCCGTGCTGGTGCGCGGCAAGAACGTGGTCGCGTATGTTCCCAAGGGTGCCTGGCTGTGGCCAGTAAATAACGTCAGCGTGGTGAACATCGAGGGAAGCAGTATTAAACCGCAGCAGATCACCACGCCGAACCCAGTGAACGCCTGCGCCTCGAATTCTGCGACGGGCCAGACCGTCTGCACGGCGAATAACACTGACGTATATCTGATCTCCGGCACAACTCTTCAGTCCACTTTGAGCAGCGGTGGGTCTGGAATGGCCATGTACCTGGAAGGTAACTGCACCAACTGCGGAGTGACGATGGACCCCTTTAGTAACCGGGCTGTGATCGGGCTGAACCTCAGCCAGTCTCCTCCGGTCGCAGGGTTCCAGATACTGAATTTGGGGTCATCCCCCAAGTTTGAAGCGCCATTGGCGTCGCAGGCGCCAAACGTCGATGGGACCGGCCAACAGATTTCGGGCGGCATATTGATCGACCCGATGCGCAACCTGATATTGTCACCTAACGAACACACCAACTACGAAATCGTCAAGTTGGCAAACGACAACGACGATAAGAAGGGCGACAAGGACGACGACAAAGACAAGAAGGACAAAGACAAGGACAACGGGAATCGTCCGGCCTTCTTCGAGAACGTGTTTCCTAATTCTCCAGCCTTCGGTTCGGCGGCAGCGGATTGCACGGGCGGGACCATTATGGCGACGCTGATCCAGCAAGATCCCTCCCAGATCTATATAGCCGATTTGAGTAAGGTTAGAGCCACACCCGGTTCGCCTGCAGGCACCTGGCAAGTGTCTCCGAAAAATTCACAAATTCAGACCCTGTCGGAGTCTCACCTCAGCCAGGGAGCAAATGGCATAGCCATTGTGCAGAATACCAATACCGGCATCCTGACAGGGGAATTCGGTTTTGACGCTTTTGGTGGCAATATCACGGCCCTTGATCTTTCCAACAAGGGCGGCAAGGGCGACGACAAGGATGGCAAGGGCGACGGCAAGGGCGGCAAGGGCGACGACAAGGATGGCAAGGGCGACGGCAAGGGCGGCAAGGGCGACGACGACAAGGACGGCAAGGACAACGGGGATGGTCCTCCCGAGATCGGCGACTGGCTGACGTGCAGCATTCCCGGCGGCTTCGTCACGGGCCTTGCTCCGCATACTGTGGCGGCCTACCGGAGTCCGGCTAATGGCCATTCGATGGCCCTGGTTGCAAACTGGTCGGGAGATCCCGTCCACACTGTCGCGGTAATCGATCTCACCCGGATGTTGGACAAGGACATTGTGCCGCGCACAAAAGGAAAAGGCCTGGGGCATGCGTGTGCTTCAGGGTCCCTCTCCACGACTGGCCGGGATGCCGTAGTACGCTTCATCACTGTCCCCTAAACTGCCACAAGCTCTCGCAGCCGCGGGTTATCAAGCCCGCGGCTGTGAGCTTACTCTACATTTCTTCGTGGGTCTGGGGTCCGCCTCAGAGTTGGAATTGCTGCGTGCACGATCCGTTGCAAACCTGGCCCGGCAAACAGCATTTGCCATTACAGCATACCAATGACGTGGCGCAACACGTGTTCGTCGTCGCATTACAGCATATTTGATTGCTGTTGCTGCAGCATGCGGTACCGCAGGCTGTATAGCCCGTGCTGCACGCAAGCGCTACGGCAGTCTTCTGCATACCGATGACTGAGAAAAGCGCGCCGGCAGCCATGCTGGCGGCGATGCGGAACGCCTGCCTTCGAGGGATGGGACTGGACAGGACCCTTGAAATATCTTCCCTGGTGTCGATGAATCTCTCGACCGCGGTGTGCAGGAACTCCTCGTGGAGTACGGCGCGTATCTGATCCACGCCAACAGCCACGTCGCGTGCTGTGCGGCCGTCTTCAGCGATCACAAAAGCAACAGGAGTCGCAAAAATTCCGTACTTCTTTGACAGCTTCCATCGGTGCTGAAGAACAACCGGAAATTCGAAACCATATGCCTCCGCCTTTTGGCGGTTCTCCTCGACGTCACCGCGGGTTACGACGATGATTTCCGTCGTGATCTCGCGCCGTCGCTGATACGTGCGCACGAGGTGGGGCGCAAGCTCGGCGCAAGGACCACAATGCGGATCGCTGAAGACCAGCAACACGCGGCGGCCCCGATATTTCTCGAGCGAAATCGGGACGCCGTTGACATCCGGAAGCGTGAATTCCGGAGCAACCGTGCCCGCACTCAGACCGTTGCGTTCAATACGGCTCTCAGTGAGAGACTTACGGCCAGGCAGTTTTGACAGTGAAATTTCCGTGCCCATTTCGGCCCGGATTGTATTAATCGGTTGATCATTCGTCAACACCTGAAATTATAGTCGCGGGCTTTAGCCCGCGTTGTTGTCCATCTGGTAAGATACCTCGTAAATGAAAGCAATTGCGGTGGTTGTCGGCACAGTTCTCGCCTTATTTCCGAACATCCGCTATCTCGTTGGTCTTCGATACAGCGTCGATCCGGTCCTGGAGCGTTCTGTGTGCAGGAACGTCGCCTGCTCGGATGAACTGCTTCTCGCATCCGCGGAGCGCCTTGCTGGCGGGAGCAGGGAGGACGCAGCTGTTGCCCTGGAGAACCTGGAAGAAGCGCTGCGGCGCAATGTCGCTTCTCCGTATCGATGGTGCGATCTTGGCGAAGCCTTGCTCGCCGCCGGCCGCATTGAAGAAGCACGGTATTGCTTTATCCGAGCCGTTGAGCTCGGACCGCAGATTCCTCCCGTCTTGTGGCGAGCGGCGCAGTTCTATATTCAAGTCCACGAGCCAAACCGCAGCCAGGAATATATGGGAAAGATGCTCGAACTTTTGCCCGAATACAAAGAACTCGTGTTTGACGCATACTTTTCCAACCGAGGGGATGTTTCCGACACGCTCGAACACGGTTTTTCACCACAAAGCCCGCTTGCGAAAGACTATTTCCGGTATTTGCTCGTGCACGCGACACTGGAAGACGTGAAGAAGGCGTGGGACTGGTTGAAGAGTCATTCGATTGCAGACGACCCGCTGGCCGGTGAATATGTGGATCTTCTCATTAAAAAGGGCGAATATCTGCTGGCTGTCGATACATGGAAGCGCACTGCCGGTCATTACGACAATGCCTACCTCAGGCCCAATCTCGTTTTCAACGGCGACTTCGAGTCCCAACCGCTTCAGTCCGGGCTGGATTGGCGGTTTCCTGAGACTCCGGGTGTCGGAATAAAGCGTGATTCCACCGTCGCATTCTCCGGCTCGTCATCGTTGCAAATTGAATTTGATGGAGAGAGGAATATTGATTTCCGCCATCTGACGCATGATGTCGTGGCGCCTCCGGGCCATTATCACTTCAGAGCATTGGTGCGCACTTCAGAATTGACCACTGATCAGGGCATTCGTTTTCGGCTTGTAGATTCATCGGGCCGCTTGAACCTGGAGACGACTCAGCTCACAGGGACACATGACTGGACGCCGGTCGATCTGGATTTCACGTTGGCTGGTCCGGTGCGATTGCTTCGGATTGAGGTGGTTCGGCAACCATCCGCGAAGTTCGATAACAAAATCCGTGGCCGTGCGTGGGTCGATAGCGTTTCGCTCGTCAGGTTGTGAAAGATTCCTGCCTGCTGAAGCTCAAACTCGCCACGACGCCTGCGATCCACGCCAGCAGCATGGCATTTGCGGGTATATAAAGGTTGAGGTCTGTAAAGCTGTGAATGAGTATGGCCACGAGCGCGGCGAGGCAAGCAATTGCAAGATACCGAGTGGAGGAATCGACAGTTTTGAAGGCTGCGTGCGCAGCCGAAAGGAAGAGCCCAATCATGCCCAGTGCTGCTATCGCAAAGCCGATCCCGCCGAGTTCCGCCAGGAACTGCAGATAATCATTGTGGGCAGAATCGACGGCGAGTCTTGGTGCAAAGGTTTTGTACTTCTGGAAGGCCTGTTCGAACGCACCGAGCCCGCATCCTGCTAGAGAATAGTCCTTCACCAACGTCCATGTATCCGTCCACACTCGGATCCGCACATCGGGTGTGATATCTCGCGCTGCCGCTGCGTCGGATGTTCCTCGAATCTCGGCAAACCGGCTGACCAAAAGATCGGGAGCGAGATAAAGGAAAGCCGTCGCCAGACCGCCGGCGACCAGCGCCAGGCCAGCGAATCGCCTGGCCCAGCTCCCTCGCTTGGGCGCTGATACGCGCGTACCCAGCGTTAAACAACCTATAAGAAGAAGCGACGCGAATGTAGCCACGAAACCCATTCTCGATAGCGAAAGGATAATTCCAAGCAGGATGAGCACCGCAAGCGCCACCGAAGTGGAAACCAGCACAGTCTGGCGAAATGGCAGGTGGCGGCGGGTCGTCAAGGTTGCAATCGGGTAAACGGAGGCAAATGGCAGTGACAACTCCAAAAGACCAGCGAAATGATTCCGGCTGACGTAGGTACCGTGCGCGGCTGCTACTGGCGTGGCCGACGCATCATATTGAAGTACACCCAACACCGCTTCTGCACCTGCGATAACGACAATTGGCGCAACTATTAGCCATCGCCAACTGAGCGTTCTCCACGCCAGTTCACGCGCCATGATAAAGACCACGATATACGCCGCCACCCGGAGCAGGTGCGCCAGCGTCGCCGAGGGGAACACGCTGATGGTTGCTGAGGCCGTTCCTGGCAATACAGGACCCAGCGATTGTAAAAGGCCGGCTCGAGTTGGCGAAAGTATGTGCAGTAACCACGTCGGCAGCGGTACGAGTTGCAGGCTGATAAATCCCAGCAGTAACACGGGCGGCCATCGGAACCACCATTGTGGAGTTGGCGCGAGGTCGTTCTTGCCTGTGAAACGAAAATAAACCAGGACCAGCAGGC
>QHXD01000259.1 GCA_003223895.1 Acidobacteriota bacterium | reverse complement strand
TCGATCTGGTCGCTTCATGCAGGCGTGAGATCTCGTCGGCGCTCAGCTTCGACGTCAATTTCATCGGAGAGAGCCGCGCCCGATGGAGGATCTCGTCCGAGTAAGCGTTGCCGATGCCGCTGAACAGCCGCGGATCGGTGAGGGCGCGCTTCAGTGTGTGGTTTTCCTTTGTCAGTGCGCTTCGAAAATCGGCGAGCGAGGAATCGAGAACCTCGAGCGCTCCGCGATCAAAGGACGCGAGCGCCGTCTCACCCTGGACCAGATAGAGCGATGCGCGCTTCTTTGATCCGGCTTCAGTCAGAAGCAGCGTGCCGGTCGGAAAGTCGAACGCAGCAAGACCCAGCTTGCCTGGAATGCGGGCCCCCTTTTCCTTCCATTGGAAGCGGCCGGCGATCATCAGGTGAATGATCAGGAAGAGTTCGTCCTCGAATTCGAGAATGATTTGTTTACCCAGCCTGCGCAATCCGCGGATGTTTTTTCCGTTGATGGCGGAAATCGGCGGGCTGACCGACCGCAATACGAAAGGGCTCGCCAGCCTCACGCGTTCCAGCGGCTGGCCGGCGATCCGGGGCTTCAGGCATTCGATGTAAAGTAGAACGTCCGGTAATTCGGGCATGTTGAATTATAGTTAAAGCGTCTATGGCTGAATCGAGATTGAGAATGACATTGCGGGCGTTTCGCCATCGCAATTATCGTCTGTACTTTTTCGGGCAGATCATATCGCTGACCGGGACCTGGATGCAGTCCGTAGCGCAATCGTGGCTCGTCTATCGATTGACGGGATCGGCCTCGATGCTCGGGATGGTGGGCTTCGCGTCTCAATTTCCGGTCTTCCTGCTTGCGCCGGTGGGCGGTTCCTTCGCCGACAGCCATCCGCGGCGCCGGTCGCTCATCGTTGTGCAGGTATCGGCGATGATACTCGCAGTCCTGCTCGCGGCGCTCACGTTTACGAATCGCATTCAGAGCTGGCACATCGTTCTGTTCGCAACTCTGCTTGGAGTAGTAAGCGCTTTCGATATTCCCATTCGCCAGTCCTTCGTTGTCGAGATGGTCGGGCGCGACGACCTTATGAACGCGATCGCGCTGAATTCGTCGATGATGAACGGAGCCCGAATTATCGGGCCGGCAGTTGCCGGTGTGCTGGTTGCGGCGGTCGGGGAAGCGTGGTGTTTCCTTTTGAACGCCATCAGCTTTCTTGCCGTGATCGTCTGCCTCATGATGATCACTGTCGGAAACCAGCCGCCCGCCGAACACCGGGGAGCGCGGCTCGACGCGATCATCGAGGGATTCCGGTTTGTGCTGCGCACGCGGCCGATTCGCGCTTTGCTGATCCTTCTGGGCGTTGTCAGTCTTGTGGGGTGGCCATACCAGGTTCTCATGCCGATTTTCGCCGCCCAGATCCTGAACGGCGGGCCAAGAGGGCTTGGTCTCCTGATGGGTTCCTCCGGTATCGGAGCGCTTATCGGCGCACTGCTTCTCGCGGGCCGGCAGGGCGTGCGCGGGCTTGGCGACTGGGTCATGCTCTCCTGCGCCGGTCTTGGCGTCAGCCTCGTCTTTTTCGCGTTCTCAAGAAACTTCTGGGTCTCGATGCTGCTGCTCCTGCCCGTGGGTTTTTGCGGAATGGTTCAAATGGCGTCCTCGAATACGCTCATCCAGGCCATGGTTCTCGACCAGTTCCGCGGCCGCGTGATGGCCGTGTATTCGATGATGTTTATGGGAATGTCGCCGATCGGCGCACTGATCGCGGGTTTGCTGGCGAATAGCCTGGGAGCGCCGCTGGCGATTGCCGCGGGAGCTGTGATCTGCGTTGTGGGCGCCTTGATCTTCCGCTCGCGGCTTCCGCACATTCGGACCGAAGGCCGGCGGTTGATTCTTGCCCAGACCGTGGCCGCAGGACAACCTGCAGATAGTGAGAACGCGGGCTGAAGCCCGCGACTACATTTGGGACCACGTTGCGCCCCAATCAGGTTGGCGTCCTAACGTAGTCGCGGGCTTTAGCCCGCGTTCTGTTTACTTCTTCGCGACGTAGCTCACTTTCCAGATTCTGTTCCCGGTGTCGTCAGAGACAAGCAAGGCGCCGTCCTTCGTGAGCGCCACCCCTGCGGGACGTCCCCACGCGGTGATCTGGCCCTCCGTTCCATCGTTCGTAAGAAACCCGGTAAGGAAGTCTTCCAGTGCTCCCGGTTTCCCGCCCTGGAACGGCACAAACACATCCTTGTATCCATTTGCTTTCGACCGATTCCAGGAACCGTGCAGCGCCACAAACGCGCCGTTTTTGTAATGCGACGGGAACTGGTCGCCCGTGTAAAAGACCATACCGAGGGCTGCGGAATGGGCCGGAATCAGCACGTCCGGAACGATGGCAGTCTTCACCAGGTTCGGCATCTTTCCAACATGCATCGGGTCGTAGTGGTTGCCGATATAGGAGAACGGCCATCCGTAAAATCCACCCTCCTTCACGGAGGTGATGTAATCGGGCACCAGGTCGTCACCCAGGTTGTCGCGCTCATTGACCGAGGTCCACAGTGTGTTCGTACCGGGCTGCCACGCCAGCGCGGTCGGGTTCCGCAGTCCTGAAGCAAAGATGCGGAAGCCGGTCCCATCCGGATTGTATTCGCTGATTGCCGCGCGCCGGACATCTTCGCCCTCGCTGTTGTTCGAGGCGGAGCCGACCGTCACGTACATCTTCTTCCCATCCTTGTTGAACGCGACGTTTCGCGCGAAGTGATTGCCGCCTCCCGGCAGATCCACCAATCTCTCCGGCTTGCCTTGAAGCTGCGTATCGCCGGACTTGTACGGATAGCGGACAATGCAATCGGTATAGCCGATGTAAACGTATCCGGGCTGAAACGCGATGCCGGACGGCTGGCGTCCGCCTGCACCCTCGCCGGTACAAACCTGCGGAGCAGGAGCTCCGCCGCCGCGAGGAGCGGGCACGGGGCCTTGAACGAATACGCTTCGAGTATCAGGCGTACCGTCGTTATTTGTATCGCGCAGCACCGCGATCGTACTTGTTCCTGTCTGGGAGACGAAGAGATCACCGTTCGGTGCCCACTCCATCATGCGAGGTCCCTGAAGGTTGTCGTAGTAGATGCTTACGTTGAATCCGTCCGGCGCTTTTAGCGTGGCCCCTTCAGGTTTAGGGATCGGCCGGGAAGGATTCGGGTGCGGCGCCGTCGGCTCCGGAAGCTGGGGTACCCGCTGCTGTGCCATTAAAACGGCGCACACCGAAACCGCTCCAATACAAATTAGAACAAATGTCCGTCTCATTGTGTCTACTCCACGTTCAAATTTCATCGCCTGCATATCGTAGCAGAGGAAGCCGGAAGCCAAGAAGCCGGAAGCCGGAAGCCGGAAGCCAGAAGCCAGAAGCCAGAAGCCAGCATAGGGAATCCCCATTCTAGCTTCTGGCTTCTGGCTTCTGGCTTCTGGCTTCTGGCTTCTGGCTTCTGGCTTCTGGCTTCTTTCCATACCATACTAGGAAACTGTCATGGTTGAAGTGGAGCGCGGCACAATACTCGCAACTTGCGCCACACTCGTGGTCTGCGGCTTCCTGCTCTATCTTGTCGCAATATCGCCGTCGTCGTCGTCGACTGCAGCGGACAGCCTGCCCACCCGGCTCAACGATGCGGAGTTCTGGCAAATGGTTTCGGACTTCTCGGAGCCCGGCGGCTACTTCCGGTCCGATAACTTTCTCTCCAACGAAGCGGGCTACCAATACGTCATTCCTGTTTTGAGGAAGACCGTATCCCCGGGAGGTGCATACCTCGGTGTGGGTCCGGAGCAGAACTTTACTTACATCGTGGCGTGTGAGCCAAAGATGGCCTTCATCGTCGATATTCGGCGCGGAAACATGCTCGAGCTGCTTCTATACAAGGCGTTGTTTGAGCTCTCCCAGGATCGCGTCGAGTTCGCCTCGCGATTGTTTTCACGGCCTCGTCCTGCCGGTCTGAGTGCGGATCCCAGTCCCGAGGCATTGTTCCGGGCATTTGAAGCGATGCGCCCCAGCAAGACTCAATTCGACGCCAATTTTCGGCTGGTTATGAATCACCTGGGCAAGACCCACGGATTCAAGCTCTCCTCCGAAGATGCGGACCGCATTCGATATGTCTACACGGCGTTCTTCGAATCCGGACCGGATCTCAGCTACACGTTTCTGGGCGGCTATGGTGGGTTTAGCGGCATGCCCACCTATTCCGAATTGATGAGCGAAACCGATGGCCGCACGCGGAACTGGAGCTTCTTTGCCAACGATTCCCAGTTTCGAAGAGTGCAGCGGATGCAGAAGGACAATCTCATCGTTCCTTTGGTCGGAGATTTTGCGGGTGACAAGGCAATCCGGTCCGTGGGCCGTTATCTGAAGCAGCACAACGCCGTCGTCACGGCATTCTATACATCCAATGTGGAGCAGTATCTGTTCCAGGACGGCGTTTCAAAACGCTTCTATGCGAACGCGGCCACGCTGCCCGTGGACTCGAGCAGCATGTTCATTCGCTTCGTTTTGAACGGATATCGATTCGGCGGCCGATCCCGGACGCTCGCATCCTCGATCGGCGACACGGTGAAGGCGTTCAACGCAGGACGACTCCGGAACTACTACGAGGTTGTCCAGATGTCGAGATGAAAAGAATTAGCCGCGAATTACGCGGATTACGCGAATGGGGCGCATCAAGAACTTTTTTTGCGCCCCATTCGCGTAATCCGCGTAATTCGCGGCTAATTCTTCCCGGTATACCGCACTTTCCAGATTTTGTTCCCTGCATCGTCTGCGACGAGCATGGAGCCGTCTCTCATGACGAGCGTTCCAACAGGCCGTCCCCAGGCGGTGGCGGGTGTTCCGCCGTCGACGATCCATCCGGTTACGAAGTCTTCAATCGGTCCTGACGGTTTTCCATTCTGGAAAGGAACGAATCCGATTCTGTAACCCGACACCTTCGAGCGGTTCCACGATCCGTGCAGGCCGACGAATGCGCCGTTCCGGTAACGTTGCGGAAATTGCGTGCCGGTATAGAAGTTCACGCTGACAGCCGCGGAGTGCGCGGTGATGAGCACATCCGGAACCAGGGCACGCCGGACCAGGTCCGGCATCTTGCCGACGTGTTCGGGATCGGGATTGCTGCCGATATAGGAATACGGCCATCCATAGAAAGCGCCGTCTTTGACCGACGTGATGTAGTCGGGAACCAGGTCGTCGCCGAGCGTGTCGCGCTCATTGACTGATGTCCAGATGATATCGGTGCCCGGCTGCAGCGCGAGACCCACTGGATTGCGCAGGCCGTAAGCGTAGATTCTCTGGCCCGTTCCATCCGGATTATATTCGCTGATCGCCGCGCGAATCGGTGGTTCGCCCGCGTTCTTATTCGATTGCGAGCCCACGGCGACATACATCTTTTTTCCATCGCGGCTGAAAATGATGTTGCGGGTGCTATGACCGCCGGTCGGCAAGTCCACGAGCTTCTCGGGCGTACCCTTTGCTTCGGAGTCGCCGGGCGCATATTTGTAGCGGACGATGCTGTCGGTCCGGCCGAGATACAGATAACCGTGAGCCCCTGGGCATAAGTGGTTCGTGTCTCCGCGGTCCCGTCGTTATTGGCATCGCGCAGGATCGTCACCGAGCCCGGTCCGGACTGCGCCACAAACACATCTCCATTCGGGGCCAGCAACATGGTGCGCGGTGCTCGAAGATTGTCCGCATAGAGGCTGACCTCGAACCCCGCCGGTCCCTTGAGTTGTCCAGCATCGGGTTTCGCAACTATCTGGACATTGTTCCTCACAGACGGCGTCGCGAACGGTTCCGGCAGTTTCGGCAGTTGCGCAGTCACCGCTGCAGCCACGCAGAGGACCGCAACACACGCAAGAAGGATTGTTCCAGTATTTCGTCTCATAAGATCACTCCAGGTTGAGATTTGCATTTTGTCGAGCAGCCGGGCGCAGAACACGGTTCCACCACATCAGCGCACCTGTGATGAAAAGGGCAAGCGGAACCAGCCCGACCAGCGTCCAGACGGTTTTGATCGGCCAGCCGTAAAATCGTCCGAAATGGAGGCGGGCAACCCAGCGCAGGATGTCGTCGCCGAGGCGATCGCCTAATGGTGCTTTGTCAAAAGGCTCGAAGTAGTCGACGATTTTGGCGAACGGGTCGGGCCATACCAGATAGATGCCCGAGATCGCCCACAAAAACACAAATGCGAACGTCCACAGACCGATCACATTGTGCAGGCTCCAGTTGAGCCGCTTCCAGTTGGTTTTCAGCTCGAGCGTCAGACTGCGGCGCAGCTTTCCAAGTCCCGGCCACCATATGACCGCTCCAGTGAAGCACAGCAAGGCGAGAAAAATCGAGCCGACACCGTTAACGAAGCGGCCCTTATCCCCGTACAGCAAATTGTCATGAAGATCCGCCAGCCACAACATCAGACGGACGCCGGCAGGCTCTGAAGCCCCCATATCGGCGCCTGTATATGGATTGAATATCCGCTGCTTTACCTTGCCGTTCCGGTTCAGCCAGATTTCAACGGCTTGATCGGCGTTCTTGTTCTTCCAGACGTTGGTGACTTCATAACCGGGGTAAGTCCGATATGCAACTTCTTTCAACTGGTCCTCGGTCATCAGATTCCCCACCGGGGTCACTGTGACCGGCGGACGCGTGAACTTTCGATGCAATTCAGTGCGGAAGACCAGCGCGCTTCCGCTGACGCTGATCACCAGCAGGTAGATCCCGACCCCGATACCCGTCCAAAGATGGACCTGGAAGAGCGCCCTGCGTAGCCAGACGTTTTGGGGCTGGCGCAGCAATCGTTGGACAAAGCTCATGCGCGGGATGATTACACTTGGCTTAATTCTTGGCAACAGGATTAAACTGAATAACGCGGGCTAAAGCCCGCGACTACATAGGAACCCGTTGACTCCAGATGTAGTCGCTACATAGGAACCCGTTGACTCCAGATGTAGTCGCGGGCTTTAGCCCGCGTTATTCTACTTCGTCTCGGCCGGCGTGTTTGTCGCGGGGCCCATGCCGACGATCTGTAAGACCGTTTCACCATCCTTGGCGCCGTCGTAATGAATCTGCCCTCCGTAGTGCGTGACGAAGCTGCCCGCCGGAATCGGTTTCATGCCCTCCAGGTCGTATTTAGGGCCCGTATTAACCCACCATGTTCCGGAGATGACGGTGATGAAGCGGTCATTCGGATGAAAATGGGGGCGGCTGTTGTGATGCGGCAGCCACTTCTGGAGCACTACGTAAAGGCCAGGCCTGGCCGGGTCACCAACCAGCACCGCCACTTCCGAACCGGCCGCGGCGTTGACGGTCCACTTGATGTCCTTGGGAAGCTGGATCGCAATCGCCTTGGGATCGAGCTCAGCAGCTCTTGTAATTCCCAGCGACACGAACATGAGCATTACTATCGCAAGGCGGATTGCCCACCGTTTGTTTACGAAACGAAGCATTGCGTTCCTCCTGGTGTGTT
>QHXD01000910.1 GCA_003223895.1 Acidobacteriota bacterium | reverse complement strand
TCTGTCTAGAGGCAAAATGTCCAGCGAAGCTTGATCGCGATCAGATCGCCCTTGAGGAAGATGCCGAGGTTCTGCAAGCTTCAGAATTGAAACCTTGGCGCGGCTTGCGAAGTTCTCGATGCTCCTCGCTAGCATTCTTCGGGAGGGCGGATTTTTCGAAACGAGTAGTAGAGCAGAAGGTCGTAGCCGATCTTGAGAGTGCCAGCGATAAAAAAGGGAGCGTTAATCAAAGAAGGCTTCGCAAAGAGAAATCCCACAAACAGCGGGCTAAGTGCCGCGCCTGTGGTGCGTGCGACTCCCGTGAATCCCCCAGCCGCGGAACGTTCTTCGGCTGGAACGACCGCCATTGTATAGGACTGCCTCGTGGGGACATCCATCTGGCTGATGCTGAAGCGGAGAAGAAGCAGCACCAGTATGGCCAGCGAGAGCGTGGGCATTAGAGGAACGAGAATCAGCAATATATTGGAAGGAAGATGTGTGACAACCATCGTCCGGACAAGACCGATGCGCACCGCCAGCCTGGAAGCCAGCAGCGCGGAAATTCCGGCGAATAGATTCGCCCAGAAGAAAATCGCGCCGAGCATTCTAGGTTCGACGCCGAAACGAAGGTAGAACCAATACGCAGCGAAACTCTGTACCACGAATCCGCCACCGAACGAATCGAGAGCAAACAGGCTCGATAATTTCAGAACTATGTTTCGTGAGTGCGTCAAACCGAAGAACCGCGTGGTTGCCGTGCCAACCGTGCTGTCATCCGCCGGATTCACTTCGACGTATGCGGACAAACGCGCAAAGAGGAAGGCTAGAACGGCCCCGAAAATGGCATAGACAATCACTATGGATCGGTAGCTCGCCACAGGCGTCATGGAGGCGTGCTGCAGTGCCTGCGTGACGAAGCCGCCGAACAGCGCACCCAATGCCGTCGCCAAAGAGCCGGCCATCGTATACCACGCGAAAACTTCCGTCCGGGCTGTGGCCGGAATGATGTGGGACAGAGCGGCTTGTTCGATCGACAGAAAAGGGCCGACTTCATTGCCGCTTGGGCTGATGACACCGATGGTGCCCGCGAGGATCAGAAAAATCAGATTGCTAGTGCAAGCGAAGGCTAAACCCGCTGCGGCCATTAGAATCGAGCCGGCAATCAGCATTCGCCGTCGCCCTATCCGATCCGCGCGAGTTGTCAGGTAAAGCGAGACAACCACATCACCAACCAAAGTGAGAGTGAGGACCAGGCCCGCCTGAGCAGACGTAAGTCCGAGACCAATCAGATAGAAAACCAGAATGACGGACAGCGAGCCATATGCGAACAAGCGAGTAAATCTGGTGACGAACAGGAGCCACCCGTCACGTGAAAGAGGTGTGGAACTCACGCGTCGACAGGAACCGGTAAAGGCAAACGAAATCGAGGCTTGGGCGGCACAGTTGGAGCGCACTTCACAGGTGTTGTCCATGGATGCTGCGTGTTTTCGCGAGTATGCACGCTTAACGCAGCGCCGTTCCGATACCCTAGGTGAGGACGCCATGATAGCCGCCACGGCTCGCGTTCACGGCCTCACTGTGGCCACGCGCAACGAACGCGATTTCGCGCACTTCGACGTGGCCGTCTTGAATCCCTTCAAGTAGAGAGCGCCGTAGTGCTTGCGACGGAGCGTCCTCGGATGCAAGCAACGACTTCGCGAGGCCGTGAATGATCGGATCGGTATCGAACCCGCTTTTCAGCTGAAGAAAATGACTGAGCGAGGCTAAAGATTACTGTTGGCTATAAAAACTTGCTGCGTGTTTAATCTTGGTAATTTTCTCTGGTTGGAGACCGTTAAGGTCACTCTCCCTTACCCATCCATCCGATAGCAGTCTCCCGAAAACCGCTAAAAGCCGTGAATACCGGTAATCATAAAGTCGATCTACAATCCTTCTCTGCTCCGTAAGATATTCTTGAACCCGAAAGATGTCAGATGGAACAGTCGTAGTCTCCAGCATTCGTTTCGCTTCTTGACTGATCGCCGTACACTGCCTCTCGAATGCCTTGTCAAAAGCGATCCTTGCCAACTTCTTTTCGGTCGGTGTCCACGTTTCGTCGCGCTTATATTGTGCAATTGATTCCATCGACAAGCTGCCTTTCTGTTTCAGATTTCCATGTCGAGGACAGCCCAATAATAATCTCCTGAAATTCCGACTTCAACGGTGACCGGCAGATTTTTGTGTTTGGGGACGGTACTAGTAGCCATTTGACCGATTAGGCGCCACAGCCAAGTGCCCAGGGTCCTCGAACATCGGTCCTGGTAAAGCTTCCGATACATCACGGTTCCTACAGAGGCCAGAGTTAAAACGGCGATAGCGGGCTTCGAGAAGATTCGTAAGGACATGCAAACTGACCCAGCGGGAGGTTCCATTTCGCCGGTTCAGAACATCTCATTTGAGAAAGAATCGAGAGCCGCGGGACTTCATGAGCTCCTAAGGTGGTTTGACTGGCCGCGCCGTCATCTGTAGGGTTTCAGTCCCCGCAGACCGGTTCGAGAAGGTTTGTCGACGTGCTCCTTTCCTGGTGGAGAATTTGCAAAGCCTCCTCGATCAGAATTCTGAGCAGCCAGCTTCGGAAAGCGCCTTCCGATTCGAA
>QHXD01000232.1 GCA_003223895.1 Acidobacteriota bacterium | reverse complement strand
AAGGCTGCTCAGGTGATGCTTGACCGTCTGCTTGCTGATGGAAAGCTTCACCGCAATCTCTTTGTTGCTGCAACCTGTAACGATTGCAGCCATGACGTCCATCTCACGCCTGGTGAATCTCGATCTGTTATATCCCTGTGCATCGATCGACTCTATTGTCATGACACGACTGTCGATGAAATCGGCAACGGCCTCGGGGTCGATCGAGTCACCACTGGCGTGCACGGATCTGATGCACTCCAGCAACTTCTGTGACGATGATCCTTTTAGCAGTACCGCACTGGCTCCCATGCGCAATGCGCTGAGAGCTTCCTGCTGGCGAATTTCGGCTGTTAAAATGATTGTTCGTACTCCTGGAACCTGGCGGATTCGGCGCAACACATGAAGGCCATCCATCTTGCGCATGAACAAGTCCAACAGCAAAATATCCGGCGCCAGATCATTAACGAGCTGGACCGTTTCCGCCCCGTCGGATGCCTGACCAACCACCACGATGTTGGGATGGGATTCAAACAATTTCTCCAGGCCTTCACGGAACAGTGCTTGTTCGTCAGCTATCAGGATACGCATCGGAGTTTGGATATCCTCCGTGTGATCGTGACGAATTATATGGGCTGTCATCTCTCGGCTCCTCCGCCCTGGTGGCAAGCGTCAGCACGTCACATTCCACCTTCCATGGTCCGAAGACGCCGTGGTTTGAGAGGAAAGCCTGCGCGAGAGTGGAATTTCCGGCATCTATTTTGTAGCACGCGGCTGCCCACCGCCGGGCAAATGGCATTGACGTAGCCTCGATTTATTCGCACCAGTCCGAGGCAACGGCTATCGGGTGTGACGAGTATCGCCTGCCGTCACCAGAATGATTTTCGTATTCGTCTGGATCTTTGCAAGCCTGCGCATGGCTTCAAGACCCGACATTTTGGGCATAGCGACATCCAGGAGCAGAATGTCGGGTTGTAATGCAATCGTCAACTTCAATGCCTGTGCGCCATCGGCAGCCTGTCCGACCACCACGAAGTCAAGCTCGGCTTCAAGCAGATGGCGCAGACCCTCACGAAAAACCGTGTGATTGTCGGCGATAAGAATCCGAATTTGTCGACTCTCTGCCTTTTCTGGCCGCACTGATTGTGTAATAACTCGGGAATAAACTGGTGTTGTCAAAGCGGCCAGAGATGGCCTCTCTGCAGTCCTTGCGGTGATCGATGAAACGCTTTACCCCTCTAAAGCGCAGGGGATTCTACCGTCTAAAAAGTGGGAAGACAATGGCTCCGATGTAGTGGCAAGCGGCAGCACTCCCGTGCCAGCCTCACTGGAGCGGTGGAGTTTCAACGAGTCCATGCTCAATTGCAAACAATGTCAACTCGAGCCTGCTGGAAGCGCCGGTCTTGTTGAAGATGTTCGTGACATGATGCTTGACCGTCTGTTCGCTGATGCAGCATTGCCTGGCAATCTCCTTATTGGCGCGGCCGGATACGACGGCGTGCAGGACAACCATCTCGCGTTGTGTCAGGCGAAACCTGCCGGATTGAGTCTTGCCGGTCGATTCAGGTGCGGACAATCGACTGACGGCATTATCAAGACCTTCCACACCTCTGGAGAAGATCCAGTACTGGCCGTCCATGACCGCGTCGATACTCCGGAATACCGACTCGGTTGTAGCGTTCTTGAGAACTATGCCATGGATGCCCCACTGAAGCGCCTGGATGGCATCGCTGTTTTCGATATTTGCGGTGAGCAGGATCACGCGCGTGGAAGAAGAACCAAGTTGTTGCAGAACACCAAGTCCGGAGAGTCGCGGAAGGCAGACATCCAGCAGCAATATATCCGGCTTGAGACTCTTCACGAGCGTCGCAACCTCGTCGCCCGAGGGAGTTTCCCCAACAACACTCAAATGCGGCTGGCTTTCCAGCAACTTTCGCAAACCGCTACGAAAAAGTGCATGATCGTCCGCAATCACGATACAAGTCTTCGCCACGATGGCCCCCTGCTGTTCGCACCTTCTATGACTGTATCGGCTGATTTTGACGGCGCTTTATCAATATTTAGTGAGTCTTTGGCAGCAATTTGGACAATAACCCCGAACTTTCAAGTTCTGCCAGGTCCAGTTCGTTCCGCCGCTTGCCGGCGCTTTGCCAGGAGAGAGGTCTTTCCTTGGTGTTGGTATTTTCCACGTCCATCAAATTGTGACTCAGAGCAAATAAGGCCAATTCGAGACGCTGAGAGACCCCAGTCTTGTTGAAAATGTTGGTAAGGTGGTGCTTGACGGTCTGCTCACTGATGGAGAATCGCTTGGCAATGTCTTTATTGGTGTCGCCAGCGCTTAAAGCTCGGACGATTTCAAGCTCCCGGGGCGTAAGACCGAAATTATCCTTTCGCCGCTCGGTTCGAATGAAGTAGGCCAGATCCCGTAATGTCTGAATAATGTCGCTGACGCTCTCACGCCCGATCCAATACTCGCCACTCATGACCGTCCGAATTGCCTTGAATAGCAGCTGCGTGGGGGTATCTTTCATGATCAGGCCTGAGGCGCCCAGAAGCAGAGCTTCTACAATCTGCGGCTTTTGGATTTCGGCGGTCAACAGGATAATCCGGACGGGAGTTCCGGAAGTCGTGAGGTCTTTCAGCGCCTCGAGCCCATGGACTCGAGGCATATTCAGGTCTAAAAGCAGAATGTCTGTCTTCAGCTCTTTAGCTGCCTTTACCGCCTCATCGCCATCAGACGCTTCTCCGATGACAACAAACTGAGGTTCCGTTTCCAATAGGCGCCGCAAACCATCCCTGAAGATAGGATGGTCATCTGCGATTAGAATCCTAATGGGTTGAGATTTTTTATTCCGCTTTTCTGATTCTGCCAACAACAACCCCAGAGTAAGTGCCATCCTTAGCGCTTTAGATCGTAGCAGTCTGCCGGTGACGCCTATAGTTGTCAAGATGATATTCATTACGGCAGAAATTTTCGGAATTCGCGACAGGGAAACGCGCTGGATGGAATGATCGATAAAACGAAAAGGAAAAAATGCAACATTTTTCGTCAACAATAAATCGGAGCGAATTCAGCTTCAGCTTATCGATCAATGCTGCTTTGTAAGATCGGCCGCGCGGTTTTTTTTCAGACGCTCGTCCACAAGTCTGACGATCTCGTTCAGTGTGTCGGACTGGAGTCCTTGTTGGCGGGCGATTCGCCGGACCAGACAGTCCACCCGCTCGATGTGCTCGGCGCCGCCAAAAAGCGCGCGCGCCGCAGAAGAGGGCTTGGCGAGGCCCTCGGCCGCCTTTCGGTACTTTTCAAAAGGAACCATGTCGGCATCATCAGCGCCAAGCGCGGTACAGAGTTTCCAGACCCAGTCGTAGATCTCCCGGGACTTGTCAACGTTCGCGTGCACCGCTTCTCTGATGGCGATCATGTCGTCCGGCCGGATACAGCGGTAGTTGCCGGCCATCAACATCGGCCATTTGGCCAGCGGCACGAAAATGGAATCGTGTACCTTGAGCTTCACCGGGATTTCGATAGCTCCGTCGCCGGGGTCGAACCGAGCCTCTTCGATGTCGGCCTCGAGATGGCGAAGCAGCGCTGTCGGCTCCGCGGCTTCGAAGCGCGCCGCCTTGAAATTGGTCGGCAAGCCCACCTGAAGAACATTCTTGGGCTGATCCGGTGGACGAAATGCCTGGGGATCGGGACTCGCCAGCGTGGTCAGTCCGGGATCGAAGCCCTCCCAGACGCCGGGATCCGCGTAGCACGGCTCCAGAGTTTCCGTCGAGAGCCCGGGAATACGTTTGAGGTAGGGCAAAGGCGGCATATTCATAATCGCCAGGCAAGGGATGCGCGCCCGGGCGATGCGGCCCATCAACTCCCGAACCCCTTTTGAGCCGTACTGTGCCTCCTGCATACCGAGCACGACCAGATCGAACTCGCCCGGCTCGACATCGTCAGGTGTGTTCGCAGAAAGCGCGCCGGGCAGTCTCTTCGACGCGATCTCCATTAGCGCCTCGCGGCCGCGGATCGGGAAGCGCACAAGCGTTCCCTCACGGTTAATCAGCTCGGCAGTGGGTTTGGTGCAAACCAACGAAACCCGGTGCCCCGCCATCAGTAACTTGGTGCCGAATAACGAGCCGTAGGAAGCCCCCAGAATGAGTACGTTGTATTTCACGATTCGAGCCTCGTTTCTTGATGGTTGCGCGCTATGGAGCTTGCATTCCCGCCGCTATGCTCAGATCGCACCCTGCAGGCGTGCGGCGTGGATTTCCTTGTCATCAAGACCGAGGACGGTCCGGAGGACTTCATCAGTGTGTTCGCCCAGGAGCGGCGAGCGTCGGACTACTGCAGGCGAATCCGACAACTTGATCGGATTACCTACCGTCAGATACTTTCCACGTTCGGGATGGTCGACCTCGACCACGGTGCCGGTGTCGCGGAGGGCTTGCTCCTCGGCCAGTTCCTTCATAGAAAGGATCGGGCCGTTGGGCACATTGAGGGGATTGAGCGTGGCCATCACATCCATCTTGTTCATGGTCATGGTCCACTTCTCGATTTCCGCAAAGACCTGATCCAGTTTGTGGAGGCGCGCCTCGGGGGTGTTGTATTCCGGATCGTTGAGCCAATCCTCATGCCCGATGACCCTGGCCAATGCAGGAAAGGCTCCTGACTGAGCGATCACGTAAATGTAAGCGTCGGGATCGGTCTCCCAGCCCTTGCATCGGACGACCGAGCCTGGGTGGCCCCCTCCGGAGGCATTGCCGGCGCGGGGCACGGCATTGCCGAAACCGCCGTTGAGGAATTGCGGATATTCCTTGAGCGGGCCGCGGGCGAGCCGCTGCTGGTCCCGCAGTTTCACGCGGCATAAATTCAGCACAGCATCCTGCATCGCGCAGGTCACTCGCTGTCCTCTGCCGCTCTTTTCACGATGAAACAGGGCGGCCAGGATGCCCGCTACCAAATGGATGCCGGTGCCGGAATCGCCAATCTGGGCGCCGGTCACCAGGGGCAAACTTTCGATTTCGCCCGTAGTCGAGGCGGCTCCGCCGGTGCACTGGGCAACGTTCTCGTAGACCTTGCAGTCTTCGTAAGGACCCGGGCCGAATCCCTTTACTGAGGCATAGATCATCCGCGGATTGATCTCCTGTATTTTCTCCCAGGGAAAGCCCATGCGATCGATCGCGCCGGGTGCGTAGTTCTCCACCAACACGTCGCATTCCTCGATCAGCCTTTTGAAGATCCGGGCGCCGGCCTCGGTCTTGGGATTCAGCGTCACGCTGCGCTTGTTGCTGTTCAACATCGTGAAATAGAGGCTGTCGACGTCCGGAATGTCGCGTAATTGGCTACGCGTGGCGTCGCCCTCCCCCGGCCGCTCGATCTTGATTACATCGGCGCCGAACCATGCCAGAATCTGCGTGCAGGTCGGTCCCGACTGCACGTGGGTCATATCCAGTACCCGAACTCCCTCCAAAGCTTTGCTCACAGTCATCCTGCCTTCAAAAAGTATTGCCGCTGCTTCTATGCGGTCTCAGGGCTAAAATGCCTGATTCTCCGCGTCGCAGGCGCCCGTAAGCGCCGCGGCGAGCGAAATTCTAACCGGGAAGCGAGCTTTTGAGAACCCCCTGATTTAGCCGTCCAGACTGCTTTTGCACAAAAAGTCGCAGATACTGGGCAGCTTCCCCTCCTCGTGAGGAGGGGAAGCTGCGGCATCAATAAAAAGGAGCGAAGCCACCGAGCTGTTTTCGGAACCCACCCCTGCGACTTTTTGTGCAAAGCCCGTCCAGACTGAAAATTCCATAAAGTGAGCGATTTGGAGGCCCTCAGGCGGGCCGCGGCGGGCCTTCCGTGCGGAGCCTTTAACCTTTATTAAAGGTGTCCTTCCTCCATCGACCAGCTTGTTCGACGCAAAAGAGTCATGGAGTTACTGGAACTTCTAGAGATTTGCGCGGATGCGATTTAATATCCTGAACGCATTGAAGTGGGGCAATCCCGAGGAGGTCCACCTGAAAACACGTCTGACAGTTGTCTGTCAGGACAACAACAAATCGCCCGAAGCAATGGTCGGCACGGGAGACTCGGTATCGCGGACCAGCCCGATCGTCCCGTAGTTACCCGGATTCATCGATTCACGGCCGAGTAGGCCTTCATGAAGCCGGTCCGGCTATTGGTTACGGTAAAACTGCCATCCATCCGGGCAGACACTTTGATCCAGTACGCAGTTCCATCGTGCGGGGACGCCGGCGGGGTCTGCGCTCCGGGCTGCGGCGGAGTCATTGGCGCCACCGGAATGGCGGCCTGTTCGCTGTTGGCAACGAATATTCCAGGCACGGTGTACTCCTGGCCGCCGAGGAACGAGAAATGAATCTGCCAGAGATCCTCGAGGCCGGGAGAGCTGAGAAGAATCCGCATTGCGTCCGGTTGTCCACCTTTGCGCGGGCCATTGTTCGTGATGATGACTCGCGGCCGAAGGGCGTGCACGAGGACTTCGGAATTCGAACTGGGCTGCCCATGACGTGAAACAAGAAATACATCCGCAGCTCCGATCCGGTTGGCCGGACACATGAGATCGAATTCCTTGTTCCACGTCAGGTCGCCCAGATAAACAAACCGAAACTTCCCGAATGTCGTATGTGTTCCGACAGACTGCTCATCCTCCGTGTTACCTACAGGCTGTCCGGAGACCGGATTGACCGTGTGTGGCTTGAAGGTGGCGCAGTACGGATTCCGCGTGCCCGCACCCGGAAGCGGCGTTTTGACGGTCTCGCCTGCAGACGACATCACACGCACATCGAGACCGGCGATCGGGACTCTGTCGCCAGGTTTAACGACCGTGTGCTTC
>QHXD01000231.1 GCA_003223895.1 Acidobacteriota bacterium | reverse complement strand
CAGTCCGAGTTCAGCGAGTCGCGGAAAAAGAGCGCTGTTGACGAGAGTATCTGCCTGAACAGAATCTTCCCCACGGCCGGATGGCGGAACAAAGTCCGGATCAGATCGCGATGCCGGTTGAACCGGGCTGTGCTTCGGATCAGCGAATTCAACTTTTCAGTACGAGCAAGTTCGAACAATTGATCGATATCCTCGTCCCTCAGACGTTCCGACACGAGCCGAAGCAATATCTGAATCCTGAGTTCGGATTCCAGTTGCTGGCGCCAACGGAGCTCATATTGAGCGAGTCTGCTGGCTGACAATTCGTCCGCCGCCAGTGCTTCGGCCATGAATTTCCCCGCGATTGCTGCCGTAAGAAGGCTGAAATAAATGCCGCCGCCAGTCGTGGGTTTGACGAGACCGGCGGCATCTCCAACCACCAGCAATCGATGTCCGAATGTTTTGGATATCGGAGCAAGGGGGAGCATTCGCTTACGGGGTATAACGTCTGCGTCTGTCTCCAGCTCCCACCGTTTCGACACCGACTGCAGAAATCTCTTGAAGGTGGTGTCCGTATTGGTGGAACACATGACACCCAGCCGCGCGAGCCATTGCGATCCTCGATTGACGGGCACGACCCAGGCAAAGCCTTGCGGAGCGATCTGCGAACCGAAGTGGATCTCCACATCGCCAGGTCTGAGCGCTGGAATTTCAACTTGTGCAGAATTGAGATAGAGCGGTGGAAGATCGAGATCCAACTTGCGATGCAAGGCGTAGCTTGCGCCGGTAGAAAGAATGCATGCGCGTCCCAGGATTGCTTTTGCGTCGCCGTCGCAGTCGACCCGGACGTGACTGTCGTTGATCTCAATCTGTGTAATCTTGCGGCCCATATGCATATCGACGCCGGCCTGTTTCGCCTTGCGATACAGTCCCTGGTCGAATCGGGCTCGATCGATTACAACCGCCTCGACTGCTGGTGGAGTGTAGTGGAACTGATGTCCGGCGGGTGAAAAGAAGCGAACGGTTCGCAGTTCGTTGAGGACGGCATCCTGTTGCAGGCCGAATTCACGGAAGGCTTCCGGGGCCATGACCCCCGTGCAATGCACCGGCTGTCCAATGGTCCCGTGTTCTTCGGCAACTGTAACGTCGAATCCGCGACTTGCCAGAAGCCAGGCGCTGTATAGACCGGCCGGCCCACCTCCCACAACAACGACGTCCCGCACTGTGCCATCCTACCGGAAGTTAAATTTTTCTACCACGATCTTCCCATTTTCCGCGGAATGTAATCCAGAAGGAAAGCGCGATAAACCTCATGTCGGTAAGAAAGCACTGCTTTTTGATGTACAGGAGATCCAGGCGAAACTTCTGGCGCCTCGGCAGATCTCGTGGCGCAAAAATCTGTGCGAGTCCCGTCAGTCCTGGAATGACCTGATGCCGGGCTTCGTAGCCGGGAATCTTTTCGAGTGGAATGACTTCGCCGTTGCCATTGACTTCGAGCTCTTCGGGAAGGAGCGGCCGGGGTCCCACGAAGCTCATGTCGCCTTTGAAGATGTTCCAGAGTTGCGGCAACTCGTCCATTGCAGTCGCTCTCAGGATACGGCCGACGGTGGTGACTCGTTTGTCATTGTGTTCGGCCTGCCGAACGGCAAACTCCCCGCCGGTATTCGGCGTCATCGAGCGGAATTTCCAGTTCTTGAACCGCGTTCCTCCCCGGCCCACGCGTTCCTGGCCGTAAAACACAGGACCGCCGTCTTCCAGTTTGATGCTGATCGCAATGAGCACCCAGAGCGGCGCTGACAGCAGTAACCCTATGCCGGACAGCGACACATCAAAGAAACGTTTACTCCAGGGTGTTCGAGAATGTGGCATACGGTTTACGTGACAGGAACAGCTTTTTCTTCGTCGATGAGCGGGATGGATTCCAGTATTTGGCCATACAGCTCACAAGTTCTGTGAACCATCTTTTCAAGGCCGAATTCCTGCGCCACTCGTCGCCGTCCGGCCTCACCGTAACGGGAACGAAGGTTGTCATCATCAAGCAATTGGTTGATAGCCATGGCTAGCGACTCCGGTTCGGCAGGGGGTACCGTTAAACCGGTCACGCCATCGAGCGAAACGAACGGGACTCCCGAATCGAGGCTTGTATTGACGACCGGCTTACCGCAGGCCATGGCTTCAAGCTGGACGATCCCGAACGCTTCGCTCCGGGCGATCGAAGGTAAGGCGAATACGTCGGCAGCGTGAAAGTATGGAGCGAGATCCTTGCCACTCTTCTCACCGGTGAAGACGACGCGGTCCGCAACTCCGCATGACGCAGCCAGGCTCCTGAGTTTTTCGTCGAGCGGTCCGTCGCCGATGATCAGCGCCCTTCCGTTCACGGATCGCATCGCTCGAACCAGATATTCAAAGCCCTTGTAGTAAACGAGCCGTCCAACGGCGACAACAATTCGCGGTCCATATTTTCGCCGCAGGTCCGCTACTGCTGCGGGATCCGGAGTCGCAAGCCTTTCGGTCGATATACCATACGGAATGACGTGGCAGAGCTGGCGGTATCGACGTAAAACCGGCGACGTCTCGACATAGTTGGGCGAGGTGGCAATGACCGCCCTGCATCTCGTCATGAAAAGGTTGAATATGGGGCGGAAGGGCAAAGCAACGGCTCTCTGCTTGACAATATCACTGTGGTAGGTGAGCACGAGACGCCCCGTGTGACCACTTGCGAGATATGCAAGGACAGCCATCGGGTTCGGCCAGTGAATATGCACAATGTCCGCGTTTGAACGGCGGATGGCGGCCACCATGCCCGGTGATATCGGAACATTCGCGAAGTGTGCAACGGTTCCCGCCCTGTGCACTTTTATCCCGGAGATTTGTTCAGTGATATTCCGGCGGCTTGTGTTCGCAACGATGACCTCAACATCGGCGAAATTGCGCAACTGCGCGCAGAGTTCCTCCAGATGCGTTTCGATGCCGCCGGCGTATGGTGGGTAGAACTTGCCGACCTGCAAAATGCGGACCCGGGTTCCACGCTTCGTCATGAGGCAAGCCCTCCCGGAATTCCGCCGGCGACTTCGCGATAAAGTTTCACCATCTCCAGCGCGTATTTGTTCCATGAGAAAAGGCCGGCCCGCGTTACGGCTTCGGCACGCCGTGTCTGCCAGCGGCTGAAGTCATCACGCCGTTCGTGCAGCAGCCCGCAGATGGCGTCTGCCCATTCCGGGATTCTGCTTATGCGGCAATACACGGCGCTGTTGCCGCCGACTTCCCGTACGCTCGGTAAATCGCTCGCCACGACCGGCGTGGCGCAAGCCATGGCCTCCAGAACAGGTAAACCGAAGCCCTCGCGTTCCGACGTAAGCAACACCAGCGCTGCCCTTCTATAAACGGCAGCCAGGAAGCGGCGGTCCAGTTGCGGCAGAACGACGATGGAATCTTTCAGCCGCAGGTCGTCCGCCATCGATTCCTGCTCAGGCGTAAACGGGCCTCCGGCCCGGATAAGCCGCGTTCCCGGAAACCGCTGCTTCACTTCGGCAAAAACTCTCAACAGCACATCGATTCGCTTTCGGGGAACGGTGCTCCCCACGTGAAGCAAGTCCGCATCACCCGCGCTGCGCTCGCCCAGCCAACGCGTGACTTCAGCGTCCGCCAGGGGATCCGCTTCAGGCGAGCAGCTTGGATGGGCTCCGTTCGGTACGACTCGAAGCCGGTTCTCGGTGACCAACGTGTGCGTCAGCAAAGCATCGCGCGTGGCAAAACTCGGGCATACCACGAGGGCTGCTTTCCGGAGTCCGCGAAGTGTTCTCCGTACCATTGCCTGAAACAGCACTGAGCGTGGTTCGCTGTCGGGTTCCAACAGGCATCGGAAAGTATCGAGGTCGTGACAGGTTACCAGTGTTTGCCCGGGGGGCAATTCCAGCACGAGTTGTGCATAACTGTGGTCGACCACGTGAAAGATATCGAACGATTCCCGGCAACGACGCAGAAATCTCGGATAATCCCAGAATCGATTGAACAGGCGGTCTGCGTTAAATGCCGCTTTGGAATTCACCCGTTCCCATGCACTGAAGCGCCGCGACATCGCCGGCCGTATGCGCTCGGCCTCGATACCCATTGGCGAGCCGTTACCCAGGTGCGAGACCAGCATGTCACCGATCAAGTCCATGCTGGGCCAGTTTTCCTCGACGAAGTCGCACACGACACCGAGGCGCAACTGTAATGAGGACGACTGCGGTCGTCTCACAACGGTTTCAGGAAGATTGTTGAGGAGTTGCGGCATCTTGCCCTACGATCCGGATTCCTTCCAGCTTGTCGACGGGATTTCCTCGATTAGCCTCATTTCGAAGCAGTCCGATTAAGTTCTGCAGGCCAAACCGCCTATCATACATGATTTTTGCAGCCGAGCCGAGCCTCTCTCTCTTGCCGGAGTCCGCCAACAGGGTTTCGGTAACAGCAATCATCTGATCATGATTTCCGGCGGGAACCAGCACCACCGGACCGCACTCGTGCCACAGGGGTTCCGTCAGGCGCCCTGAAGTCGCCACGATGGGTTTGCCATGGGACAGGGCGGCCATCAAACTGCCACGGCGGGAACTAACGCCGTCCGGATAAGGCTGTAGCATCATGTCGCACGCTGAAATGTGCCAGGACACTTCTTCGGGCGAGAGAGGACCCGTTGCATGGATCTTATCGCCCAGCAGGGGGTAATCCTTTAGCAGTTCGTCACGTGCGCGCTGGCTGTCTTGTCCGATCAGCAGGACCGCCCGTTTTGGCTGGTCTAACAGGGCCGGAAGGAGTGCCCGCAAAGCATCACCTATCGCTCCACCGCACGTGCCGAAATGTCCGATCATGCACCCATCCGAAGGCGCGGAGCGGGCTCGCACAGCCCGGGTGGCGCCGGATTGGTGGTCGACAGGTATGTTGCTGACAACCGGTAACCACGTGAATGGGATAGGCTTGCCGAAGGTGTAAGGACGGCAATATTCCTCCCATTTTGGGATTGCGGTCCACACCCGGCTTGCGGCTCTCAATACCGCGGCAAGCATCATGCGATGAACAACAGCCAGCGCGCTGTGCCTTAAACGGTCCTGACGCATGGGCAGGTAAGGTTCATGAAGCATGATCTCGATGTGGTCTTTGTGCGCAAACGCCCGGTTCCAGAGCCAAAGGCTGAGTGGCAGGTTTGCCGACCGAAAACCGAACGCATGCGGCACCCATTGCACAAGGATTCGCCATGGTTTTGGAAATTTGTCCAGCATGCGCCCCACTCTGAGCAGGTCGTAAGGCGTCATTGCGCCAAGTTCACGGTGGACAAACACTCCAGAATCTTCAGGATCCCATCCAGCACAGGGCGGGCACCAGACGTGGACGGCATCGCCGGCAGCAGCCAGCCCTGAAGCGACCAGCCGCGTGTAATCGCTGACGCCCCCAGCCTGGGGTGGGTATTCACCGGTGATCACATGCCATTCCGTCAAGATGATTCCCCTTACAAGTCGGCGAACTGTCGGCGCTCATAGAGCGCCGCTACAGTGGATCGGTCCCTCACCGTACTATATTCCAGTCTCGAACACGCCCAACCTGCCGCCAGCAGCAATAACGATGATTGCGGTACCGAGGCCAGCAGGCCCGTTCCGAGACACGCCATGGC
>QHXD01000230.1:5584-11328 GCA_003223895.1 Acidobacteriota bacterium | reverse complement strand
GCCGTGATCCGGCGCATGGTGGCGGATTTGAATGTGCCTGTCGAGATTGTTCCTGTGGCGACCGTCAGGGAAGCGGACGGGTTGGCGGTGAGCTCGAGGAATCAGTACCTGGATGCCGAGCAGAGGCGAATCGCGCCTGTGGTTTTTCGCGCCTTGCGGGAGGCGGAGAGACTGATACGCGCGGGCGAGAAGGATGTTGCCAAGGTTCGCGAATCGGCGCTGGGCGTGTTGAGAGATGTTCGGGTCGAGTATCTCGAGATCGTCGATCCCGAAGACATGCAACCTGTCGCTACAGTGACAGGCCCGGTCCGCATTGCCGCTGCCGTCTGGCTCGGGACCACTCGCCTGATCGACAATATTTTGGTTGAGGAAACGCGTGTGGGTTAAGGAAACCGCGTATTGGTTAAGAAACCGCGTATTCCCCTCCTCGGAGAGGAGGGGTGGCCGCGCCATCAAGAAAATGCTGGCGAAGCCTCCTTTGAAAGGCGCGGACGGGGTGGTCAGTTCGGCGAGACGTTTCGATTGAGCGACCACCCCGTCTGCGCCTGTTCGGAACGGGATCATTTTCTTGATGGCGCAGCCACCCCTCCTTCACAAGGAGGGGAATACTCTTTTCCCTCCACCACTCTTTTCCCTCCACTCACTCTTTCCTTTCCTGCTTCCCTCCATTCCCAACCCTCCTCCATACCAACTTCTCTCCCAACTCCCCTTACCTTGCACCCTTTCCCGTTCCCATCTCTGTTATTCTTAATGCCCATGAAGAAGGACATTCACGTTGCGCACAGTCCCGACTCCGACGACGCATTCATGTTCTACGCGCTGGCCACGCGCAAGATCGATACCGGCGATCTCAATTACGTCCACGTGCTTAGCGATATCGAAACCCTGAACCGGAAAGCCCTCGAAGGCGAATACGAGGTCTCGGCGGTTTCCTTCCATGCCTATGCCTACATGGCGGACAAGTACGCGCTTCTTTCCTGCGGCGCCAGTATGGGGCGAAACTATGGTCCGATTGTCGTCTCCGGCAAACCCATCCGGCCGGACAGCCTCGCCAGCAAGAGTGTCGCAATCCCGGGCACTCTCACGACGGCCTTCCTCACCCTGCGTCTCTTCGAACCGGAGATTCAATACCATGTCGTACCGTTCGACAAGATCCTCGACCAGGTTCGGGAAGGGAAATACGACGCCGGTCTGCTCATTCACGAAGGCCAGCTCACGTACCGTGAACTGGGTCTCCATAAAGTTCTCGACCTCGGCGAGTGGTGGCTCGGCGTCACGGGTCTGCCGCTGCCCCTGGGCGGGAATGTCATCAAGCGCGATCTCGGCCCGGCTTTGATGAAGCAGGTGGCGGAAGACATTCGCAGGAGCATCCAGTATGGTCTCGATCATCGTGAAGAAGCGATGGCGTACGCGATCCAGTTTTCCCGCGGCCTGGATCTGCAGCGCGCGGATCGATTCGTCGGCATGTACGTGAACGACCTGACGCTCGACTACGGAGAAGAAGGGCGGGAGGCTGTCCGCCGCCTGTTGCAGGAAGCCTATAAGAAGAAGATCATTCCACAACGTATCGCATTAGAATTTGTGTAGCGGTACATTCATGGACGACCCAATCCGGAAGAAGAAGGAACTCGCAGTACACCTTCTCAAGGAAGCCTACAAGCACCAGATGAATGGCGATCTGGAGAAGGCCGTCGAGATCTACAAAAAGTCGATTGAAGCCTGTCCCACGGCCGAGGCCTACACGTTTCTCGGCTGGACGTACAGTTTCATGGGACGCGTCGACGACGCCATTGCGGAGTGCTACAAGGCGATTGAAGTCGATCCCACGTTCGGAAATCCCTACAACGACATTGGCGCCTACCTCATGCAGAAGGGCGAAATCGATGAAGCCATTCCGTGGCTCGAGCGCGCTCTTCAGGCGCCGCGCTATGAAAGCTACTGTTTCCCCCACATGAATCTCGGGCGCGCCTTCGAATCGAAACGCGACTGGCTCCGCGCCAAAGAAGAATATCGAAAAGCCCTTGCTGAGAAGGCGGATTACAAGGACGCCGCCCGCGCCCTCGCGAGGATTCGGGGGTATTTGAATTGAACAAAGAATTAGCCGCGAATTACGCCGATTACGCGAATGGGGGCCGCATCAAAGGCTTTTTTTGCGCCTCCATTCGCGTAATCGGCGTAATTCGCGGCTAATTCATTGTGTGAATTCGTAACCCAAAGGGTCATAATAAGCGCCTCCCCGGGAGGTACCCTATGCGTAGTAAGGGCAAGCGGCGGAGCGCACCTCGGCGAGCAGCCGTGAAGCCGTCCCATTCAAAAAAAGAATCTGCAAAAGCGGTGTCGCAGCCGTCGCCGCAGCCCCAGAACCGGCCGACTTCGATTGTGGGTGTCGGAGCGTCGGCCGGCGGGCTCGAGGCATTCGAGCAATTACTCGCCGCACTGCCGGCGGATTCCGGCATGGCGTTCGTCCTGGTTCAGCATCTCGCCCCAAAACATGAGAGCATCCTTTCGGAGCTGCTGGGCAGGGCAACGAAAATGCCCGTTGTGGAAGTGACACAGGGGATGAGGGTGGAAGCCAATCACGTTTACGTCATTCCACCGAACGCCGACATGTCTGTAAGCAATGGTGTCCTGCACCTCTCTCCTCTGAGTCCGGATCGTGCGCGCCGCATGCCGATTGACCTCTTTCTCCGCTCGCTGGCCGAAGACCAGCAGGGCCGAGCGATCGGCGTCATACTCTCCGGTACGGCTTCGGACGGCACTCTGGGCCTTCAGACGATCAAGGCAATGGGTGGCGTCACATTCGCCCAGAATGAAGAATCCGCGAAATACAGCGCCATGCCGCGCAACGCCGTCGCCGCCGGTATTGTCGATTTCGTGTTACCGCCCGAATTGATCGCGCGTGAATTGAAGCGCATCTCCCGGCACGTTCATGTTTTCGCTTCGGAAGACCAGGCTGAAGCTTCCACGCCCGTTGTTGCAGACGAGACGCTCCAGAAGATCTTCGTATTACTTCGCAACATCAGCCGTGTCGATTTCAGCTTTTATAAGCCCGGCACCATCAAGCGCCGGATCGCACGGCGCATGTTTCTGCGAAAGATCGAAAACCTGCAGGGTTACCTGCAGTATCTCCGCAAGAATCCTGAAGAAATCGAAGCGTTGTTCAATGATGTCCTGATCAATGTGACCGGGTTTTTTCGTGACCCCGATGCGTTCGAGATACTTCGGAAGCAGGCTTTTCCTCAAATATTGAAGAACAGGGAGTCCAACAATTCAATTCGCATCTGGGTGCCCGGCCGCTCCACGGGGGAAGAAGCCTATTCGCTTGCGATCGTGTTGCTCGAATACATGGGAGACAACGCTTCGAACGCTCAGATTCAGATTTTCGCGACGGACGTCAGCGACTCGATCATCCAGAAAGCGCGGGCCGGGATTTATCCGGAAAGCATCGCAATGGACATTACCTCGGAACGGCTGCGCCGTTATTTTGTGAAGGCGGACGGCGGTTATCAGATCAGCAAGTCGATTCGCGACATGTGTGTATTCGCCAAACAGGACATTGCCAAAGACCCGCCATTTTCGAAGCTGGACATGATCAGTTGCCGCAATGTGATGATCTACATGGGACAGATCCTGCAGAAGAGGATCATTCCGTTGTTTCACTATGCCCTGAACTCGAATGGAATTCTGTTCCTCGGAACTTCAGAGACCGTAGGAGGCTTCGGAGATCTCTTTATTCCGATCGACAAGAAAAACAGGATCTACACGAAGAAAATAGTGACCATTCCGGTCAGCTTCGATTTTGTGCCCCGGTTCGAATCGGCGGAGGAAGCGAAGGCCTTGCCCGACGGCCCGAACCAGCACGTAGACCTGCAAAAAGTCGCCGACCAGATCCTTTTGAGTCGATACGCCCCGGCCAGCGTTATGGTCAACGAGAAGCTCGACATCATTCAATTCATCGGTCAAACCGGACGTTTTCTGGATCCGGCTCCCGGTGACGCCAGCCTGAACTTGATGAAGATGGTCAAAACCGGATTACAGGCGGAGCTGAGGGTCGCCGTTCAAAAGGCGAAACGCAATGGTAGTGTGCGCAAGGACGGCGTACTGGTTGAATATGATGGAGACTTGAAGAAGGTCAACTTTGAAGTTATTTCCGTCGACAACGTTCCCGGGAAGGAACGGTATGCGCTGGTTGTGTTTGAAGAGGGCGGCGCTGACGGGACAGCGTCAAAAGGCAAGCGGAAGGAGAAACTGGAGAAAGAATCCGGCAAATCAAAAATGTCCCGCGCAGACACGGAAAAGGAGCGCCTCCAGGAAGAGCTTGACGCCACGCGCGGGTATCTGCAATCGATCATCGAAGAGCAGAGGACGACGAACGAAGAGCTTCGCTCGGCGAACGAAGAAATCCAGTCCAGCAATGAGGAGTTACAAAGCATCAACGAGGAACTGGAAACTGCAAAGGAGGAGCTGCAGTCCACGAACGAGGAACTGACGACTGTAAATGAAGAGCTCCAGAACCGAAATGACGAACTGTCCGGCCTGAACAATGATCTCAGCAACCTCCTCAGCAGCGTCAACCTTCCGATCATCATGCTCGATAATGACCTTCGGCTCCGGCGGTTCACACCGATGGCGGAAAAAATGATGAACCTCATCCCTCCGGACATTGGAAGGCCGATCACGGACATCAAGCCGAATTTGAGGCTTCCCGACCTGAAACAGGCGATTTCCCGCGTCGTCGAAACGCTCGAAATCCACGAAAAGGAGGTTGAAGATAACAACGGAAGATGGTATTCGATGAAAATACGTCCTTACCGGACTCTCGATAACAAGATCGAAGGAGCGGTCATTGTTTTCCTGGATCTCGATTCCCGGCTTCGTCCGAGACACTCATGAAAGAACCGATTGAAGTACAGGCTCCGGCCAAGGCGTCCTCATCGCGTGTGCGGAGCATGGTACGGGACATCGAGAATTATCAGGCCGAGATCAGGGCGCATCGGAAAAAGCTCGAGGAAGTGCGCGGGCAGTTACGTGATTCTTACACGCGCTACACGGAACTCTACGAGCTGGCACCGGTAGGTTTTCTGACACTCGATAGAAAAGGACGAATTCGCGAGCTGAACGGGACAGCCGCCAGGTTGCTGGGTTTTCCCGCTACATGGCTGAGCGACAGGCCCTTTGTCGTGTTCGTCGCGAAGGAAGACGTCCAGCGGTTCCTCACCTTTGCCATCCGCTCGATTCAAAATCTGAAACAGCAGCAGACCATCGAACTGGACATCGTCGTCGAAGGCCGCCGTCTGGCGGTTCAGCTTTTGATGAGGACCTCCAGTCAGGACGGTGTCATTCTTCACCGCCTGACCATCATCGATCTCACGGACCTGAAGCGGACCGAGAGTCAACTCCAGGAGTCCCTCGATAACTGGCATTCCCTGGTACAGAACGCGCCGGACGTCATTATGACGATAGACCGGAGTGGCAAGATTCTTTTTGTGAATCGGCCGGTTTGGGGATATTCGGTCCGGGCGCTGATGGGAACGCGTATTGACGACTATGTTGCGGTGCATCAACGGTCCACGCTGCGAGACTGCATCGAGACGGTCTTCACGTCTGATGAACGCAGCGCTTGCGACATGGCCGGCGTCAATGGAGACTCTGAAGCATGGTTTGGCTTCAGTTTTGGCCCGGTTCAGAACGGCTCGGGTCGCCCCGCGGCTGACCGCAAGACCACGGTGACGATCCGTGAGATT
>QHXD01000230.1:0-5492 GCA_003223895.1 Acidobacteriota bacterium | reverse complement strand
CTGGGACAGGCCTTGACGATACTCAAGCTCGACCTTTCCTGGCTCCAGACGCAGACCCCGCGGACACAAAGCCAGTCGCGAAAAAAGATCAAAGCCATGATGGATCATGTCGACGGAACGATTGAGCTTGTACGGAAGATTGCTTCCGAGTTGCGGCCTTCCATTCTCGACGACCTTGGCCTGATTCCCGCGATCGAGTGGCAACTTTCGGAACTTCAAAAGCGCACCGGAATCCGATGCACCCTTCGCAGCACGGTTGAAAAGCCGGATTTTGGCCCTGAAAAATCGGCCGCGGTCTTTCGAGTCGTTCAGGAGGCATTGACCAATGTCGTCCGGCACGCGAAGGCGTCCGCTGTTCTGATTGGCTTGAGGGAAGAGCGCGAGCGCGTGTGCATATCAATAGTCGATACTGGAAAAGGTATCACCGAGGCAGAACTGGGCGATCCGAAGTCGCTCGGCATTGTCGGCATGAAGGAGCGGATTGCCAGGCTCGGTGGTGAATTGACAATCACGTCGAGACGAGGAAAGGGAACCCGGCTCGACATCAATCTCCCTATCGAAACATGATTAGAGTTGTTGTGGTCGATGATCACGCAGTCGTACGCGAGGGATTGAAGAGAATCATCTCGGAGAATCCCGGAATGGCCGTCACCGGCGAGGCCGGCGACGGTCACGAAGCCCTTAAGCTCATTCGGGGAGGAGCCTGTGACGTGGTGCTCCTCGACATCACCATGCCGAACAAGAACGGCCTCGATGTTCTCAAGGAACTGCGCACCGAAGTTCCCCGTTTGCCTGTCCTGGTTCTAAGCATGCATTCCGAGGATCAGTATGCCGTCCGCGTCCTGCGCGCGGGCGCTGCAGGATACCTTACAAAGGAAAGCGCTCCGGCAAAGCTTGTCCAGGCGATTCGAAAAGTGGTCCGCGGCGGCAAGTATGTCAGCCCGTCACTGGCAGAGAAGCTGGTGTCGGACCTCGGGACGGATACCGAAAGGCCGCCTCACGAGATTCTGTCCGATCGCGAATACCAGGTCCTCTGCCTGATCGCGTCGGGAAAGACGGTAAGCGAAATCGGCGCCGAACTCGCTCTCAGCGTCAAGACCATCAGCACCTACCGCGTCCGCATCCTGGAGAAGCTCAGGATGAAAAACAATGCGGAAATCACGCGGTACGCCATCAAAGAAAGACTTGTGGATTAGAGGATTGCTGACCCGAAAATGTAGTCGCGGGCTTTAGCCCGCGTTTGTGTGCGCTTACGGAACGCGGGCTAAAGCCCGCGACTACATTAAGGCCACAGATCGAGCCGTCAGGCGGGACGCTTCGGTTTCAGCTCGCCGGCATGCGGTATGCGTTCGGTGTCAGTGATGAACTTCCATTCAGTGGTGAGATTGAAGTGTCTCGGACAGTCAGGAAAAGTTACGCCTTCAGGGATGATGATCTCGGATCCACAGCACAGGTTCTTGTAAACCCCGAACTCTTTGTTAATCTCGCCATTACGCGGCATACTGCCCTCCCTCTTACCGCTGGATTGCCGCGTCCATGTTGCTTTTGGCCAGCGTAGGAAGCGTACATAGGATTTGCACCGCCAGACAATAGGAAAGTTTAGGGCAGGCGGCGTTTTGGGCGAAGTATGCGTGATTGTTTATCCTACACAACTCCAAGACTGGCGCGGATTGCAGGTTTCGAGGCGTCCTATATATTGTTGGCAGTATGTCGAAGAGTGGAGAAGCGCTTATCTCCGGCATTCGCAGCCTGCAGCGATTTGTCGATGCGCTTTCTGCTGTCCAGTCGGCCGAGCAGGTCTATGCCTTCGGCCTGACCGCCATTCAGGAGATCTTCAAGCCCAACGCGGCCTTTGTGCTTCTTCCGGATTCCGGCGCGGAAGCGCCGCGGCCGACCCCGGCACATAACGCCGGTTCGGTGACGGACCTCACGATTCCCGTAACCCTGGACGGCGAATGCCTGGGCCAGTTCCTGCTCCACTTTAATAAGCCTGCCGGCTTTACCGATACGGACTTCGCTCTCGCCGGCCTTGCTGCAGCTCAAACTGCACAGGCGCTGGCTGAAATTCGCGAACGAGACCGCCTGAAACAAGCCGCACGCCGCAAAGATGAAAGCATCGCGATGGCTGTTCACGAGCTGCGTTCGCCGTTGACCGCAATTATTGGGGCCACATTCCTTCTTCGATCCGATAAAGAGAAGGAGAAGGCCATCGAGATGATCAACCGCAATGGAAGAGCGCAGGCACGGCTGATCGATGATCTTTTGAAACTGTCCCAGCTGGATGCCGGCCGGTTGAAGCTTCAGTTCAAGGTCCTGGACCTCGTTCCAATCGTCACGCAGGTTTTTGACGATATCCGGCCCACGGCTTCGGCGCACGGCGTATCCGTCGACACGCAGATGGCAGAGCCTGTCATGATCCGCGGGGATGCGCGCCGGCTGTCCCAGATCTTCTGGAACCTGGCCTCGAACTCCCTGCGCTTTTCCTCGACGGGCGGCAGGATCCACGTGACTACCGCAAAAGAGGACGGATTCGCCACGATTTGTGTGAGCGATGATGGCTGCGGCATCAGCAAGGACCGGCTGCCTTTCGTATTCGATCGCTTCGAGCAGGCGCACGAACCGGGCACCCAGCGCTACGACGGATTGGGCCTCGGTCTGGCCATCGTGAAGGAATTCGTCACCATGCACGGCGGAACCGTCTCCGCCGCAAGCGACGGATCGGGCCAGGGCGCGGCATTCACGCTCCAATTTCCAATCGCCGATTGAGGGTGGACCTAACCTGTCTGTCTTCCGATTTAACCTTCGATTATTCGTTCCCCTTGCGGTTTCGGGGAAAAACCCTACAACATATAGTAGATTGGAAGGAGCTAAACGCCCATGAAAGAGGAAGTCCTGGAAAGAGCGGCCGGTGGAAACGGTAATCTGACCCAAACCAAAAAGGGACTCGAATTCCGGCGATACTTGACCCGCGAGGGGATCTCGCCCTACGACACCGTTGAATGGGAATATCGGACGGCGGCGATCACGAGCGAAGCCGGCGACGTGATTTTCGAACAGAAGAACGTCGAAGTTCCGAAAACCTGGTCGATGACCGCGACCAACATCGTGGCTTCCAAATACTTTCATGGCAGCCTGGGCACGCCCGACCGCGAAACCAGCGTGCGGCAGTTGATCGGCCGCGTCGCCACCACCATCACGAAATGGGGACGCGAGGGTGGCTATTTCGCGGGCGACCAGGATGCGGCGATCTTCCACGACGAACTGGCTCACCTTTTGATCCACCAGATGGTGGCTTTCAACTCTCCCGTCTGGTTCAACTGCGGCGTGGAAGAGAAGCCGCAGTGCTCGGCCTGCTTCATCAACTCGGTCGAGGACACGATGGGCTCGATTCTCGACCTGGCAAAGACCGAAGGCATGCTCTTCAAGTGGGGCTCGGGAACAGGAAGCAACCTTTCTCCGATCCGGTCTTCGAAGGAACAACTCTCCGGCGGCGGTATCGCTTCAGGGCCGGTATCGTTCATGAAAGGATTTGATGCGTTCGCGGGCGTGATCAAGTCCGGCGGCAAGACACGCCGGGCGGCGAAGATGGTGATCCTCAATGCCGGCCATCCGGACATCCTGGAATTCATCAACAGCAAAGCCAACGAGGAAAAGAAGGCGTGGGTCCTGCTCGACAACGGCTACGCCGGAGGGGTGGACGGCGAAGCCTACTCGTCGATCTTCTTTCAGAACGCCAACCACAGCGTCCGCGTGACGGATGATTTCATGCACGCCGTTATGAACGACGAGGACTGGTCAACGCACGCGATCACGACGGGCGACGTGGTGGACACGTACAAAGCGAAGGACATGATGCGGATGATTGCCGAATCGGCATACATCTGCGGCGATCCCGGCATCCAGTACGATACGACGATCAATCGGTGGCACACCTCCAGGAACACCGCTCCGATCAACGCTTCGAACCCGTGCTCCGAATACATGTTCCTGGATGATTCGGCATGCAACCTGGCGTCGCTGAACCTGATGAAGTTCGCGGACAAAGACGGCCGGTTTGATATCGAATCGTTCCGGAAGGCCGTGGATGTGACGATTACAGCGCAGGAGATCATCGTCGGATTTGCGAGCTATCCGACGAACAAGATCCAGATCAACTCGTTCAACTTCCGCCCGCTCGGTCTGGGTTATGCCAACCTGGGCGCGCTGCTGATGTCGCAGGGCATTGCCTACGACAGCGATTACGGGCGCGACTACGCTGCAGCCATCACGGCCATGATGACCGGCGAGGCATATCTGCAATCGGCGAAGATTGCGGGCGAGATGGGGCCGTGCGCGGGTTTCGACGTGAACCGGAAGCCGTTCCTGGATGTGATGCGGGCGCACCGCGAGTCCGTCAAGCGGATCGACCGGAACAACATTCCCAGCGAGATGTACGATGCGGCATGGACCATCTGGTCGGATGCCGTCGACCTTGGCGTGCTGCATGGGTATCGTAACTCGCAGGCGACAGTGCTGGCGCCGACCGGGACGATTGGCTTCATGATGGATTGCGACACGACCGGCATCGAGCCCGACCTGGCGCTCGTGAAGTACAAGAAGCTGGTGGGTGGCGGCACCATCAAGATCGTCAACAATACCGTACCGCCCGCGCTGCGGAAGCTCGGCTATGACGATCCCCAGGTTAAAGCCATCGTGGACTTCGTGAACGAGAAGGGAACTATCGAGGGCGCGCCCGGCCTGAAAGCCGAACACCTGACGGTTTTCGATTGCGCGTTCAAGCCGACCAACGGCAGCCGCTCGATTCACTACATGGGACACCTGAAGATGATGGGAGCCGTGCAGCCCTTCATCTCCGGTGCGATTTCGAAGACCGTGAACCTGCCTTCAGAAGTCACGGTGCAGGAGATCGAGCAGGCATACATCGAGGGCTGGCGCCTGGGCCTCAAGGCCGTTGCGGTGTATCGCGATGGCTCCAAGCGTACACAGCCGCTGAGCACCAGCGCGTCAGAGAAGAAGAGCGTTCCGGTGGCTGAGAGCCGTCCCATCCGCCGCCATCTTCCAGTCGAGCGTCATTCCCTTACGCATAAGTTCGGCGTGGCCGGCCATGAGGGCTATCTCACGATCGGTATGTATGAAGACGGGACGCCGGGCGAGATTTTCATCGTGATGGCCAAGGAAGGATCGACGCTTTCCGGCGTCATGGACAGTTTCGCGACAACCTGCTCGATGGCGTTGCAGTACGGCGTTCCATTGAAGGTCCTCGTCGATAAGTTCAGCCATACGCGCTTCGAGCCCTCCGGTTTCACCTCGAATCCGCAGGTTCCGTACGCGAAATCGATCATGGATTACATCTTCCGCTACCTCGCGTCGAAGTTCCTGCCTGCGGAAGAAGCCAGAGCCCTCGGCGTCCAGATCGAAGAACCGCCCTTGACCACCCTGAAGGTTCAATCGCCGCCGCCAATCTCCAGCGGCATCGCAAAGCCTGCCAAGAA